>NZ_JBJGZA010000003.1:0-246371 GCF_054050255.1 Geodermatophilus sp. SYSU D00700
CCCCCCCCCCCCCCCCCCCCCCCCCCCCCCCCCCCCCCCCCCCCCCCCCCCCCCCCCCCCCCCCCCCCCCCCCCCCCCCCCCCCCCCCCCCCCGGCCGGATCACCCGCCGGGCGCGACCAACCAGGCGTCGACGGTGATCGAGACGCGCCGCCCGATGAGGAACGCGGGCGCACGGATGCCGACCGCCGTCCGGTCCAGCTCGGCCTGCGCCCGGACCCGGAGCCGGTCGCCGTCGAGCGCCGCCTCGGGCCGGCCGGTCACCGTGAGCGGCGCCGTCGTCCCGCGCACGGACAGCTCGCCCTCCGCCGTCCACCCCCCGTCGCCGGTGGGGACGAACCGGTCGCAACGCCAGGTCATCACCGGGTGCCGGTCGATGTCGAGCAGGCCCGGCCTGCGCAGGTCGCGGTCCCGCTTGGCGATGCCGGTGTCCAGGGTGTCCAGGTCCAGGTCGGCGGACGCCCGGACCGGGTCGCCCGAGACGTCCAGCTCCACCCAGCCCGTGCGGCACGTCACCGTGCCGTGCGCGACCCGGCCGAGGTTGCCGACGGCGAAGGCGATCCGGGTGCGGCTGTCGGAGACGGTCCACGTGCCGGCGGTGGCCGGCCGGGCGCGCAGCGGGGCGGTCACGACCGCACCCCCGTCGGCAGCTCGGCGAGCAGGACCCGCGCCATCTCGACCCGGTCGTGTCCCGGCAGCAGCGCCGGGTCCTCGTCCGGGAGCAGCTCCGTGCGCACCACGGCCTGCTGCACCCGGTCGCGGGTCTCGGTGGCGGTGGCCAGCCCGATGACGACGATCCGGTCGTCGGTGCTGCGCAGCGCGAGGACCTCGACGATGCCGTCGATGTCCCGCACCGCCGGCCAGATCCGGTCCCGGCCGCCGTGCTCGGCGGCATCCGCCCGCGCCGGGTCGCCCCCGGTGTCGAGCCAGGTGACCTGGGCGAACAGCGGGCGACGCCCGGTGGCGCGACCGTGCAGCTCGTCGGTGACCCGGTAGACCCGGTCGGTGGCCGGCTCGTCGGCCCAGAGCGCGACGACGGTGCCGCGGCCCGGGTCCTCGACGTCGTCGAGCACGATGAGCCCGGCGGGCGCGGCGCCGGCGGGCAGGCAGCCGTCGACGACCTCCCGGACGCCCGGCCCGTGGCCGGCCGTGATCCGGAACCCGTGGATGGTGGCGTACACGGTCTCTCCCTCCTCGGTGGGGCGACGTCCGCGCCCCGGTGGGAGAGACGATCCGGCGGCGGGCGGTCCCGGACATCCGTGGGAGCACGCAACCGAGGTACGGAGGTCGGGCCCTCCACGCGCGGGAACGCGTTCTCGCACGCCGGGAGGACCGGGATACTGCGCCGTGTGGCGACCGCACGGACGGGAGCCGACGGCGGCCCGTTCGTCGGCCGCGACGCCGAGCTCCGCGAGCTGAGGACCTGCGTCACCGCAGCCGGGCACGGCGGCGGGGGTCTCGTGCTGGTGTCGGGACCGGCCGGCATCGGCAAGACCCGGACCGTCGAGGAGGCCACCGCGGCCGCCCCGGCCGTCGCCTGGGGACGTTGCGTCGACGATCCCGGTGCACCGCCGCTCTGGCCGTGGCGGCGGGTGCTGCGCACCCGCCCGGACGTGCAGTCCGCGGTGGCCGAGGCGCTGTCGGAGGTCGACCTCCTCCGCGAGCGCAGCGCCGATCCCGAGGCGGCGCGCTTCCGCTTCGTCGCGACCGCGACCGATGCGGTGGTCGAGTCCGCCGCACGCGCCCCGCTGGTCGTCGTCCTGGAGGACCTGCACTGGGCCGACGAGACGTCGCTGCGGCTGCTGCGCCACCTCGCCGGCGAGCTGCACGGCTCGCGGCTGCTCGTCGTCGGCACGTACCGGGAGCCCGCCGGTACCGGTGCGGACCTGCTGGACCGCACCCTGCCGGAGCTGCTGCGGCGACCGGCGACGCGGTCGCTGCGGCTGGACCCGCTGACCGAGGACGACGTCCGCGCGTACGTCGGCGGGGACCGGGACGCGGCGCGGGTCGCGCACCGGCGCAGCGGGGGCAACCCGCTGTACCTGCGGGCGGTCGTCCGGGTGCTCGGCTCGGCCGGCGACGGCGCGGCCGAGGGGTCGGAGCTGCGCCACGTCGTCCGGACGACGCTGGCCACCCTGCCGCCGGCCGTCCTCGACCTCCTGGACACCGCCGCGGTGCTCGGCGAGGAGGTGGACGCCGCAGAGCTGGGCGCGGTCACCGGCCGGCCGATCGAGCAGGTGCACGCCGGACTGGACGACGCCGTGCGCGCGGGGGTCCTCACCGTCCTCCCCGACGTCCCGGGCCGACGGCGGTTCGCACACGCAGTGGTGCGGGACGCGATCTACGGCGACCTGGCGCCGAGCACCCGTGAGGAGCTGCACCGGCGGTGCGCCGAGGCGCTCGAGCGGCTGCTCGCCGACGACGCCCCGGCCGCCGGGCTCGTGGCCGGCCACTGGCTGCGCGCTGCCGGCCCGGAGGCGCCGCACCGGGCGGTGGCCTGGGCGCGGCGCGCCGCGGACACCGCCACCCGCACGCTGGCCTTCGAGGACGCGTCCCGGTTCCTGTCGAGCGCCCTGGAGTCGGCCCGGCGGGCGGGGGCGGACGACGAGGAACGGGCCGCTCTGCTCGTCGACCTGGCGACGGCGGAATTCCGCGCCGGTCGGTTCGGTCCGGCACTCGAGCACGCGGTCGCCGCGTCGGAGGCGGCAGCCGGCCGTGGCCGGTCCGACCTCATGGCGGCGGCGGCGCTCGCGGTGCACGACGTCGCCGTCCCGGGCCGGAGCACGGCGCTGGTCGGCATGTGCGAGCGCGCGCTCGATGCGGTGGACGCCGATCGGGACCCGGGGCTCCGCTCACTCCTGCTGTCGCAGGCCGCCTCGACCCTCGCCGAGGCCGGCCGGCTGGGCGCGGCCGCACCCCTGGCGGTCGAGGCGCTGGAGCTGGCCGAGCGCTGCGGCGACCCGGGCGCGGTGATCGACGCCGTGCGGGCCCGGATGAAGGCGAGCCCCACCGCCGTCGACGCGCGCGAGCAGGCGCGCCTGGGGCTCCTCGCGATCGAGCACTCCGCCGCCTCCGGTCAGCCGCTGGCCGCGCTCTGGGGGGCGAGGTGGCGGATCGACGCCGGCATGGAGACCGGCGACACGACCACGGTGGACGACGAGCTCGCGCGGATCTCCGACCTGGCCCGGCGGACCAGGCTGCCACTGGTGCGGTGGCACGACCTCCGGCTGCGGGCGTCGGTCGCGGCGCTGCGCGGCCGGTTCCCCGAGGCACTCGCGCTCAACGCCGAAGCCCGGGAGGTCGGCCTGGACCAGCTGGCCGCGGACGTCTCGACGGTGGGGTTGTCCCATGCCTTCGCGCTGCAGCACGCACTGGTCACCGGCGACACGAGGGAGTGGAGCGCCGAGGCCCGCGCCGCCCTGGACCGCGCCGACGCCACGCCGATCGTCCAGGTGACCCGGGCGCTGCTCGCGCTGCTGGAGGAGCGACGGGACGAGGCAGCTGCCCGGTACGAGGCCCTCCGGCATCAGCTGGCCGAGCCGGACTTCGTCGGCTCCTCGGGCGTCGACGTCAACGTCGTCCCGCTGGTGGAGGCGTTCGCCGACGTGACCGCCGCGGAGCTGGTGCACCGGCAGCTGGTCGCTCGCCCGTACGCGGCCACCGGCGCGGGGGTGTACGGC
The DNA here is from genome assembly GCF_054050255.1 of Geodermatophilus sp. SYSU D00700. Lineage (NCBI taxonomy): Bacteria > Bacillati > Actinomycetota > Actinomycetes > Geodermatophilales > Geodermatophilaceae > Geodermatophilus > Geodermatophilus sp. SYSU D00700. The sequence goes on from NZ_JBJGZA010000003.1 coordinate 3,679, forward strand.
CAGGGCTCGGTCGCCGTCCTGCTGGGCCGCCTCGCCGTCGTGCGCGGCCGCCTCGACGAGGCGATCGGCTGGTTCCAGCAGGCACTGGCGACCGACACGCACACCGGTGCCCGGCCCGCGGCGGTCAACGACCGCATCGGTCTGGCCGCCGCCCTGCTCGACCGCGGCCTCCGGGACGAGGTCGCCCGCGCGGCCGAGCTCGCCCGGGTCGCGGCCGGCGAGGCGCGCCGCCTCGGGATGCCCCGCGCGGAGCGCGAGGCCGCCGCGCTGGTCGAGCGCGCCCGGCAGGCGGCCCGCCGCGCGGATCCGCTGACCACCCGTGAGCGCGAGATCGCCGAGCTCGTGGCCGAGGGACTCGCCAACCGGCAGATCGCCGAGCGGCTGTTCCTGTCCGAGCGCACGGTGGAGAGCCACGTGCGGAACTCCCTGGGCAAGCTGGGGCTGACCAACCGCACACAGCTCGCCACCGCCACCCGCGCCCGCGGCAGCTAGCGCAGCGCCTCGACCGCGCGCCGGGCACCGCGGACGCAGGCCGGCACGCCGACGCCGTCGTAGGCCGCCCCGGCCACCGCCAGGCCGGGCACCGCGGCCACCGCCTCGCGGATCGCGACCACCCGCTGCGGGTGGCCGACCAGGTACTGCGGCAGTCCCCCGCCCCAGCGGGCCAGGTGCGTCGCCACCGGCTCCCGGCGCTCGAGCCCGAGCAGGTCGGCGACGTCGGCCACGACCGCGGCGGTGAGGTCGTCGTCGTCGCGCTGCAGCTCCACCTCGTCGCCGTAGCGGCCCACCGACGCGCGCACCCGCAGCAGGCCGTCGCCGGACAGGTGCGGCCACTTCGACGACGACACCGTGACGCCCTTGACCAGCCGCCCGGTCACCGGCGGCACCAGCAGCCCCGACCCGGCGTCGACCGGCTGGGCGGGGAAGGCCATCGCCACCACGGCCATCGACGCGTACGGGATGCCGCGCAGCGGCTCGACGGCGCCCGGCGCGATCCCGGCGAGCAGCCGCGCGGCCTTGCCCGCGGGCGCGGTGACGACGACGGCGTCGGCCTCGATCACCTCCGGCGCCGCGACCGGGCCGACGGCGACCTCGAGCCGTCCGTGCGCCCGGCGCAGCGCGTGGGCGGGCGTGCGGAGCCGGACGTGCGCCCGGGACGCCGCCACCAGCGCCTCCGGCAGCGCCCCGATCCCGTCGGCGACGGTGACGAACACCGGCCCGTCGGCGTCCCCGCGGCTGCGCGCCCCCGCGTCCCGGGCGGCCACCGCGGCGGCGAGCACGCTGTCGGCGTGCGGCAGCTGCGCGGCCAGTGCCGGCATGGTCGCCGCCAGCGAGAGGTCGTCGGGCCGGCCGGCGTAGACCCCGCCCAGCAGCGGCTCGACCAGCCGGTCGACCACCTCGTCGCCGAGCCGGGCGCGCAGCAGCGCGCCCACCGAGACGTCGCCGTCCAGCCGCAGCGGCGGCAGGTCGGCCTCCGCGCGCACCCGCGCGACGCCGTCGGGGGTGAGCACCCCGGCCAGCCCGTCGGCCGACGTCGGCACGCCCAGCACGGTGCCCGGCGGCAGCGGGTGGCGGCCGTCGGGCAGCACGATCGAGGCCTGCGTGGTCGAGGGGGCGACCAGCCGGTCGGCGAGCCCGAGCTCCGCCACCAGTTCGACGGCCTCGGGCACCCGGGCGAGCACCGCCTCGGGGCCGGTGTCGTACCAGGTGCCGGCCAGCTCGACCCGGTCGAGCTTGCCGCCGATCCGCCCGCCGGCCTCCACCACGACCACCTCGTCGCCGGGCCGCTCCCGCGACCAGGCGTACGCGGCGGCCAGCCCGGTGACGCCGGCCCCGACGACGACCAGCCGGCTCATCGCGCGGTGAGCTCGTGGACCAGCTCGACGACGTGGGTGAGCACCCCGGGGTCGGTCTCGGGCAGCACGCCGTGGCCGAGGTTGAACACGTGCCCGCGGGCGGCGCGGCCCTGCTCGACCACCCGGCGCACCTCGCGGTCGACGGTCCCCCGGTCGGCCAGCAGCACGGCCGGGTCGAGGTTCCCCTGCAGCGAGCGCTGCGGGCCGACCCGCCGCGCGGCCTCGTCGAGCGGCACCCGCCAGTCGACGCCCACGACGTCGGCGCCGGCGTCGCCGATCAGCGCGAGCAGCTCACCGGTGCCGACGCCGAAGTGGACGCGCGGCACGTCGCGGTCGCCGAGCCCGTCGAACACCGCGCGGGAGTGCGGCAGCACGCGGGTGCCGTAGTCGGCCGCCGACAGCACCCCGGCCCAGGAGTCGAACAGCTGCACCGCGGAGGCGCCGTTGTCGACCTGCACCCGCAGGAACGTCGCCGCGGACACGGCGAGCCGGTCGAGCAGCCGGGACCACGCCTCGGGCTCGGCGTACATGAAGGCCTTGGTGCGGGCGTGCTCCTTCGACGGGCCGCCCTCGATGAGGTAGGTCGCCAGCGTGAACGGCGCCCCGGCGAACCCGATGAGCGGCGTGGGCCCGAGCTCGGCGACCAGCCGGCGCACCGCGGTGGCGAGGAAGTCCAGCCGGTCGGGCTCGAGGTCGGGCAGCGCGTCGACGTCGGCCACCGTGCGCACCGGGTCGGCGACCACCGGGCCGACGCCGGGCTTGATCTCGACGTCCACGCCGGCCACCACGAGCGGCAGCACGATGTCGGAGAAGAGGATCGCGGCGTCCACGCCGTGCCGGCGGACCGGCTGCAGGGTGATCTCGGTGACCAGGTCGGGGTCCTGGCAGGCCCCGAGCATCGCTGTCCCGGCGCGCAGCGCCCGGTACTCCGGCAGCGAGCGGCCGGCCTGCCGCATGAACCACACCGGCGTCCGGTCGACCGGGAGGCCGCGCGCGGCGCGGACGAGGTCCGAGTCGGCGGGGGACGACGGACGGGCGGCAGCGGTGCTCACGACGGTCGATCCTCCCAGACCCGGGCACGGCGGGCGGGCGCCCGCCCGGTGCCCGGCGGTCGCCGCGGGCCCGTCCCGGGCCGCCCACCAGCGGCGAGTCCGAGACAGACCGGGCCCGGGGCCCTACCCTGCGAGCGTGGAGCCTCGCAGCGTGGCCGGTCCCCGGGAGGGTGCCGGTGCCCGCGCGGCTCCCGACCCCCCACCCGCCGACTTCGCCGCCGGCATCGCCTCGCTCACCGCGCTGCGGACCCGCCCCGAGATCGTCGTCGAGACCATCCCCGCCCCGCAGCGGCTCGCGCCCTTCGCCCACGCACTCGGCATCCGGGTGACCGAGGGCGAGGGCGAGGAGGAGGTCGAGCTCGCCGTCGGCCGGTTCATCGTGCTGTACGACCCCGCCGGGCACGAGTCGTGGCACGGCACCACCCGCTGCGTCGGCTACCTGTCGGCCAGCACCGACGAGCACATGGTCGACGACGCGATGTTCTCCGAGGTCGCCTGGAGCTGGCTGACCGAGGCGCTGGCCGGCAGCGGCGCCGCGGCGCACGCGCTCGGTGGCACGGTGACCCGGACCGCGTCCACCCGCTTCGGCGACCTCGCCGGCCCCGAGCACTCCGTCGACGTCGAGATCCGCGCCTCCTGGACCGCCGGGGACACCGCCCTGGACCGGCACCTCGACGCCTGGCTGGAGGTCCTCGGCACCGCGGCCGGGCTGCCCCCGCCCGGCGTCTCCCTGCTGGGTCCCTCCGGCTCCGTCGACGACGGCAACTAGGATCGGCACCGGGGAGTCCGGCACTCCCCGGGTCCGCACCGGCCGGCCGAGGCCGCCGGGAGCCGGGACAGCGGCGGCGGACGCACGGACCGACACGGGCGAGAAGGTGGACGGCAACTGAGCACCGACCCCCTGCCCGACGTCTCCCCGGACGACGACGCCGCGCCCGCCCCCGTGCCGCTGCTCGCCCCGCGCGACGGCCTGCCGCCGGTCATCGACACCCCCGCGGCCCTCGCCGGCTACGCCGAGGCGCTGCGCGCGGGCAGCGGTCCGGTCGCCGTCGACGCCGAGCGGGCGTCGGGCTACCGCTACGGGCAGCGCGCCTACCTGGTGCAGCTGCGCCGCGCGGGCGCCGGCACCGGCCTGGTCGACCCCGTCCCGTTCGACGACCTCTCCGCCGTCCAGGCCGCCATCGCCGACGAGGAGTGGGTGCTGCACGCGGCCAGCCAGGACCTGCCCTGCCTCGCGGAGATCGGGATGGTCCCGGCGCGCATCTTCGACACCGAGCTCGCCGCCCGCCTCGCCGGCCTGCCGCGGGTGGGTCTGGCCGCGGTCGTGGAGTCCCTGCTCGGGTACTCGCTGGTCAAGGGCCACTCCGCCGCCGACTGGAGCACCCGCCCGCTGCCGGAGGAGTGGCTGGTCTACGCCGCCCTCGACGTCGAGGTGCTCGTCGACCTGCGCGACGCGCTCGCCGCGCTGCTGGCCGACCAGGGCAAGACCGACTGGGCCCGGCAGGAGTTCGCCGCCGTCCTCGCCGCCGGGCCGCCCGCCCCGCGGCAGGACCCGTGGCGGCGCACCTCCGGTGTGCACGGGCTGCGCAGCCGCCGCCAGCTGGGGATGCTGCGGTCGCTGTGGCAGGCCCGCGACGACCTGGCCCGCCGGCGCGACATCGCCCCGGGCCGGGTGCTGCCCGACTCCGCGATGGTGTCCGCCGTCCAGGCCGACCCGCAGAGCGAGGCGGCCCTGCTCGAGCTGCCGGTGTTCCGGGGCCGGGCCAACCGCCGGCTGGTGACGACGTGGTTCGGGGCGCTGGCCCGCGGCCGCGCGCTGCCGGAGTCGGAGCTGCCGCTGCAGAGCCGCCCGGGTGAGGGGCCGCCGCCGGTCAACCGGTGGGCCGACCGCGACCCGGCCGCGGCCACCCGCCTGCAGGCCGCCCGGACGGGGCTGGCCGAGCTGGCCGACAAGCACGCGGTGCCGGTGGAGAACCTGCTCTCCCCCGACCTGGTCCGGCGGCTGATGTGGACCCCGCCCGAGCCGCGCGACCCCGACGCGGTCGCCGCGGCGCTGCGGGCCGGCGGGGCCCGCGAGTGGCAGGTCGAGCTGACCCGCGACCTGCTCGCCGACGCGCTCTCCCGCGCCTGAACCGGCGAGGGTCCGCCGTCCGGTGCCGGACGGCGGACCCTCGTGGCGTCAGTGGCCGGTGGCCGCGGCCCGCCGCCGGGCCAGCGCGTCGACGCTGGCGGCCAGCAGGAGCACCCCGCCGGTGATGATGAAGTTGAGGTACGCCTCGGTACCCAGCAGGCCCAGGCCGTTGGCGATGATCGCCACCACCAGGCCACCGAGGACCGCGTCGCGCACCCGGCCCCGGCCACCGAAGAGGCTGGTGCCACCGATGACCGCGGCGCCGACGGCGTAGAGCAGCGTGTTGCCGCCGCCGGAGCCCGGCGCCACCGAGCCGAGCCGGGCGGCCGCGACGATGCCGCTGATCGCCGCCAGGGTCGAGCCGATGACGAACACCGCCACCCGGATCCGGGTGACGCTGATGCCCGCCCGGCGGGACGCCTCCGCGTTGCCCCCGACCGCGTAGACGTGCCGGCCGAAGCTCGTGCGGCCGAGCACGAAGGTCAGCGCCAGCAGCAGGATGACCACCAGCGGGATGGCGTAGGGGATGCCGGCGAGGACCACGCCGGGAGCCGGGGCCCGGTCGACGCTCAGCACCGCCGTGACCACGACGACGACGGCGGCGATGACGCCGATCCGCACGAGGACCACGGCGAGCGGGGCGTGCGCGAGCCCCTTGGCCCGCTGGACGCGGAACCGGTTGAGCTGCAGCGCCGCGTACGCGGCGATGGTCAGCAGGGCGAGGACCCAGCCGAGGACGACCGGCAGGTTCCGGTCGCTGATCGCCGAGATCACCGGGTCGCGCACCGGCACCGTCCCGCCCTCGCCGATGAGCCGCAGCGTGAAGCCCTGCCAGCCGAGGAAGAGCGCCAGTGTGACGACGAACGACGGGATGCCGATCAGTCCGACGAGGCTGCCGGTGAACAGGCCGATGAGCACGCCGGTGAGCAGGGCTGCCCCCACGGCGACGTACCACGGTGCACCGGCGTCGGCGAGCAGCTTGGCCATGACCGCGGCGCAGACGCCGCTGACCACACCGGCGGACAGGTCGATCTCGCCCAGCAGCAGGATGAAGACCAGGCCCATCGCCAGGATGATGATCGGCGCCGCCTGGTCGGCCAGGTTGGCCATGTTGCGCGGGGTCAGGAACGTCTCGGGCCGCAGCACGAAGAACAGCAGCCCGAGGACGACGATGCCGAGGACGGCGGGCAGCGCACCCAGGTCACCGCCTCGGACGCGGTCGAGGTACGCCCGTACCGTGCCGCCGAGGGTGTCGGCGCTGCGATCGGCCTCGAAGCCCGACGGCGCGCCGCCGGGCTCCTGTGCGCTCGTCGGCTTGGAGATGGTGCTGGACATGCTCAGACCTCCACCGCTGCGGCGTCGGCGGGTGCGATGCCCAGGTTGCCCGACCGGCCCGCCGTGATGAGCTCGATGACCTGCGGCCGGTCGACCTGGGAGATGGGGATGTCGGCCGCCATCCGGCCCAGGTACAGGGCCGCGACGCGGTCGGCGACCTCGAAGACGTCGACCATGTTGTGGCTGATGAAGACCACCGCGTGACCGGTGTCGGCCAGCCGCCGGACGAGGTCGAGCACCTGCCGGGTCTGCGCGACGCCGAGGGCGGCGGTCGGCTCGTCGAGGATGACCAGCTTGGACTCCCACAGCACGGCCTTGGCGATCGCGACCGTCTGCCGCTGGCCGCCGGAGAGGCTGGAGACCAGCTGGCGCACGGACTTCAGCGTGCGCACCGAGAGCTTGGCGAGGGTGTCCCGCGCGGCCACCTCCATGGACGACTCGTCGAGGACGATGCCGTTCCTGCGCTCGCGGCCGAGGAACATGTTCTGGACGACGTCGAGGTTGTCGGCCAGGGCGAGGTCCTGGTAGACGACCTCGATCCCGAGCGCGGCGGCGTCGCGTGGGCCGGTGACGGTGACCGGCCGGCCCTCGAAGACGAACTCGCCGGAGTCGATCGGGTGGATGCCGGCGATGGACTTGATGAGCGTGCTCTTGCCCGCGCCGTTGTCGCCGACCAGCGCGGTGACCTGGCCGGGATAGACCTTCATGTGCACGTCGTGCAGGACCTGGATGGCGCCGAAGCTCTTGTTGACGCCGCGGAGCTCCAGGGTGGGGGTGACGTCCTGGGGACGGTCGGTGGGTGCGGACACGCCGGGCCTCTCGGTCGTGCTGGTGGGGCTGGGACAGCAGCCGCCGGGGCGCCCATCATCGACGCCCCGGCGGCCGTTGACCACTACTCGATCCCGAGCTCCTGGCAGGCGGCGGCGAACTCGCCGGTGCAGAGCTCCTCGGCGCTCACGAACTCGTCCTCGACGACGTCGCCGACGTTGTCCCGGAAGATCGCGACGGGGGTGAGCAGGACCGACGGGACCTCGCGGCCACCCTCGGGGTCCTCCACGGTGCCGGTGGTCTCGCCCTCCTCACCGTTGATGAGCGCGACGGCCAGCTCGGCGAGCGCGTTGGCCTCCTCGCGGACCGACTTGTAGACCGTCATGCACTGGTCACCGGCGAGGATGTTCTGCAGCCCCTCGACGGTGGCGTCCTGACCGGTCACGTTCGACTGGCCCGCGGCGTTGTTGCGCTCCAGGATCTGGATCACCGAGTTGGCGAGGCCGTCGTTGGCGGCCAGCACGCCCTGGATGTTGCCGCCGGCCTGGGTGTACATCTGCTCGAAGATCGTCGCCGCCTCCTGGTTGTCCCAGTCGGGCACGGCCTGTTCGGCGACCTGGGTGTACTGCGTCAGCGGGTCGAGGATCTCGTGGGCGCCCGACGAGAACAGCGTCGCGTTGTTGTCGTCCGGGGAGCCGTTGAGGAACGCGATGTTGCCCTGCGTGACGCCGTTGGCCTCCAGGCACTGCTGCAGGCCCTGGCCCTGCAGCCGGCCGACCTCGGTGTTGTCGAAGGAGACGTAGTACTCCGCGGTGCCGCCCAGGGTCAGCCGGTCGTAGTCGATCGTGGCGACGCCCTCGTTGGACGCCTGCTCCTGGATCTGCGCGCCCGACGCCGAGTCGAGGTTCACGATCGCGAGGACGGTCGCCCCCTCGGTGATCATCTGCTCGGCGATGGTCGCCTGCCGCTGCGCGTCACCCTCGGCGTTCTGGATGTCGTACTCGACACCGGCCTCCTCGAACGCCGCCTCGAGGTAGGGGCGGTCGAAGTTCTCCCAGCGCACCGAGGACTCGGTGTCGGGGAGGATCACGCCGACCCGCCCGGCGGCCTCGCCGCCACCGCCACCGCCGCCGCTCTCCTCTCCGCCGCCGCTGTCGCCGCCACAGGCGGCCAGGCTGAAGACGAGGGAGGCCGCGAGGGCCGTCATGATCGTGTGCCGTCGCGCCATGGATCTCCACCGTTCCGTCGGGAATCTACAGAAGTGCGGCGGCCAATATGCGCTCTGGATCACACCCGTCGCAAGAGTGCGTCCGTGACGTTGCCGGACCGTGACCCGCGAGGAGCGCGGCAGCACCTCTGCCGACCGACGCCCCGGAGGGGTCGGGTCGGGCTTGGTCCACGGGTTACCGGCGGGTAACTTCAGGGTGCCGCGCCCGTCTCGGGCCGGTTCCCGATCCCGCTGCGGAGGTCCCATGTCCCGCTCGCTGCGCGAGGTCGTCTTCGTCGACGGCGTGCGCACCCCCTTCGGCAAGGCCGGCCCGAAGGGTGTCTACGCCGAGACGCGCGCCGACGACCTCGTCGTCCGCGTCATCCGCGAGCTGCTGCGCCGCAACCCCGCCCTGCCGCCCGAGCGCGTCGACGAGGTCGCGATCGCGGCCACCACCCAGGTCGGCGACCAGGGGCTGACCATCGGCCGCACCGCCGCGCTGCTGGCGGGGCTGCCGCAGTCCGTGCCGGGCTACGCGATCGACCGCATGTGCGCCGGCGCCATGACAGCCGTGACCACCACCGCCAGCGGCATCGCCTTCGGCGCCTACGACGTCGCCATCGCCGGCGGGGTCGAGCACATGGGCCGCCACCCGATGGGCGAGGGCGCCGACCCCAACCCGCGGTTCTTCAGCGAGAAGCTGGTCGACGGCTCGGCGCTGGTCATGGGCTCCACCGCCGAGAACCTGCACGACCGCTTCCCGCACCTGACCCGGGAGCGGGCCGACGCCTTCGCGCTGGCCAGCCAGCAGCGCTACGCCAAGGCCGTGGCCAACGGGCAGATCGGCCCGGAGCTGGTGACCGTGGCGACCCGCTCGCAGGAGCACGGCTGGGGGCTGGCCACCGTCGACGAGCCGCCGCGGCCGGGCACCACCCTGGAGGGCCTGGCGACGCTCAAGACCCCGTTCCGCCCGCACGGGCACGTCACCGCCGGCAACGCCGCGGGGCTCAACGACGGCGCCACCGGCTGCATCCTCGCCGCCGAGGAGGTCGCGCACGAGCTCGGCCTCGACGCCGGCATGCGGCTGGTCGGCTACGGCTTCGTCGGCGTCGCGCCCGAGGTCATGGGTGTCGGCCCGGTCCCCTCGACCGAGCGCGCGCTGGCCCGCACCGGCCTGACCATCGACGACATCGGCCTGTTCGAGCTCAACGAGGCCTTCGCCGTCCAGGTCCTTGCCTTCCTCGACCACTTCGGCATCGCCGACGACGACCCGCGGGTCAACCCCTGGGGCGGCGCCATCGCCGTCGGCCACCCGCTGGCCTCCTCCGGCGTCCGGCTGATGACCCAGCTGTCCCGCCAGTTCGCCGAGCGGCCCGACGTCCGCTACGGCCTGACCGCCATGTGCGTGGGCCTGGGCATGGGCGCCACGGTGATCTGGGAGAACCCGAACTGGGAGGGCACCACCAAGTGACGACTGCCGTCTTCGACACCGAGGTCGTGACCACCGCGCGGGTGCGGTACCTGCGGGTGCCCGGCCTGGCCGGTGAGATCGCCCTGGTCACCCTGGACAACGGGCACGACCACACCCGCCCCTCCACCTTCGGCCCCGGCGGGCTGGCCTCGCTCGACGCCGCGCTCGACGAGATCGAGGCGCACACCCCGGCGCCGGCGGCCATCGCCGTCACCGGCAAGCCGTTCGTCTTCGCCGTCGGCGCCGACCTCTCCGGCGTCCCGGCGGTCACCTCCGCCGACCAGGCGCGGGAGATGGCCCGGACCGGGCACCGGGTGTTCCGCCGGCTCAAGGACTCGGCGGTCCCGACGTTCGCGTTCGTCAACGGCGTGGCCCTCGGCGGCGGCCTGGAGCTGGCGCTGCACTGCCACCACCGCACGATCGCCTCGACGGCGCTGGTCGCCTTCCCCGAGGTCTTCCTCGGCCTGGTGCCCGGCTGGGGCGGCACGCAGCTGCTGCCGGACCTCGTCGGGATCGACGCGGCGGTGACCGTCGTCGTCGAGAACGCCCTCTCGCAGAACCGGATGACCCCGGCCCCGAAGGCGGCGGCGCTCGGCATCGCCGACGCCGTCTTCGAGCCGGCCGACTTCCTCGAGCGCTCGCTGGAGTGGGCCGCCGGCGTGCTCGACGGCGACGTCGTCGTGCCCCGCCCCGAGGTCGACCGCACCGCGTGGGACGCCGCCGTCGAGCGGGCCCGGGGGATCGTGGCGGCCCGCACCCGCAACGCCTCCCCCGGCGCGCTGCGCGCCGTCGAGCTGCTCGACCTGGCCCGCAACGGGGTCGAGGGCGAGGCGTTCACCGCCGGCACCGCCGCCGAGGACGAGGCGCTCACCGACCTGCTGATGAGCGACGAGCTGCGGGCCTCGCTGTACTCGTTCGACCTCGTGAACAAGCGGGCCAAGCGGCCGGCCGGCGCCCCGGACAGGTCCCTGGCCCGGAAGGTCACCAAGGTCGGCGTCGTCGGCGCGGGCCTGATGGCCTCCCAGCTGGCGCTGCTGTTCGTGCGGCAGCTGGAGGTGCCGGTCGTCCTCACCGACGTCGACCAGGCGCGCGTCGACAAGGGCGTGGGCTACGTGCACGGGGAGCTGGAGAAGCTGGCCGCCCGCGGCCGGCTGTCGCCGGACCGGCTCAACCGGCTCAAGGGCATGGTCACCGGTGCCCTGGACAAGGCGGTCTTCGCCGACGCCGACCTCGTGATCGAGGCCGTCTTCGAGGAGATGTCGGTCAAGCAGCAGGTGTTCGCCGAGGTCGAGGCGGTCGTGTCGGCCGAGTGCGTGCTCGCCACCAACACCTCCGCGCTGTCGGTGACCGAGATGGCCTCCAAGCTCGAGCACCCCGAGCGGGTCGTGGGCCTGCACTTCTTCAACCCGGTGGCGGTGCTCCCGCTGCTGGAGGTGGTGCGTGCCGAGCGGACCGACGACGCCACGCTGGCCACCGCGTTTGCCGTCGGCAAGCAGCTGAAGAAGTCGTGCGTGCTGGTGGCCGACGCCCCGGCGTTCGTGGTCAACCGGCTGCTGACCCGCTTCCTCGGCGAGGTCACCGCCGCCGTCGAGCAGGGCACGCCCGTGGCCGTGGCCGACCGGGCGCTGGACCCGCTGGGCCTGCCGATGACGCCGTTCGAGCTGCTCACGCTGGTCGGCCCGCCGGTCGCCCTGCACGTGGCCGAGCGGATGCACGAGGCCTTCCCCGACCGGTTCGCCGTCGGCGAGGGGCTGCGGCGGATGGTCGAGCTGGGCAAGACCTCGGTGTACTCCGAGCCCGGCGTCGTCGACCCCGAGCTCGAGGGCATCGACGCCGGCGACTCGCCGCTGTCGGAGGAGCAGGTGCGCGAGCGCGCCGTCGACGCGCTGGCCCAGGAGGTCCGGCTGATGCTCGACGAGGGCGTCGTGCAGGCCGTGCAGGACGTCGACCTGTGCATGCTCCTGGGCGCCGGCTGGCCGTTCTGGCTGGGCGGCATCTCGGCGTACCTCGACCGCGCCGGCGTCTCCGAGCGGGTGACCGGCTCGCGGTTCCTGCCGAGGGGCGTGGCCAGCCTCCCCGCCTGAGCCCTGGGCACTTCCGCGGAGGTGCACACCGGGACGACGACGGCCCGGGTCCCCGCGCGGGGCCCGGGCCGTTCGCCGTCCCGGGCCGTCCTGGCTCAGCCCCGCGCGCCGCCGGTCACGCCGGACCGGCCGCCGCGGTGCCCGACCTCACGCTGCGGGCTGAGGTCGGGCACCACACGGCGAGGTCGACGGCGCAGACGGTCGGGCGCCGGTTGTGCACGTCCGCGGAAGTGCACACCGGAGGACGGGGCCTCGCGTGCGGGTCGGCCGTTCGTCGTCTCAGCGGAACCTGCGCGTGAGGCTGTCCATCGTGCGGTCCACCGAGGCGATCTTGACGTGCGAGATGCCGGCCGTGGCACCGGCGGCGAGCATCGCCTCGTGCGCCGCCCGCAGCGTGGCCCACACCGCGTCGGCGTCGCCCTCGAGCGTCGTCCCGAGGGCGCCGACCTCGTACCGCAGCCCGGAGGCCTGGATGACGCGCACCGCGGCCTCGACGAAGGCGTGCGGGTCCTCCGGCGTCCCGGCCGGCGAGGGCGCGACCTGGATCTCGGCGATCACTGCTGGGCGCCGTCCACGGGCGCTGTGGCCGGTGTGTCGGAGCGCTCGCTGACCACCGCGGCCCACTCGGCGATGCGCCGGGCGACGTCCTGCTCGGTCAGGCCGCAGTCGGCCAGCACCTGGCCCCGGCTGCCGTGCTCGAGGAACGCCTGCGGCAGGCCCAGCGCCCGCACCGGCACGTCGACCTGGCGGTCCTGCAGCGCCTGGGTCAGGGTCGCGCCGACCCCGCCGGCCCGCCCGCAGTCCTCGACGGTGACCACCAGCCGGTGCTCGCCGGCCAGCTCGACCAGCTCGTCGGCGACCGGCAGCACCCAGCGCGGGTCGACGACGGTCACCCCGATGCCGTGGTCGGCGGCCCGCTCGGCGGCGGCCAGGCAGGTCGGCACCATCGAGCCGACGGCGACCAGCAGGACGTCGGGCCGGTCCCCGCCGTGCCGCAGCACGTCGACCGGCCCGCGCCGCTCCAGCGACGGGATGTCCACCGGCGGCGGGCCCTTCGGGAAGCGCACGACCGTGGGGCCGTCGGTCACCGCGACCGCCTCCCGCAGCGCCTCGCGCAGGGTCGGTTCGTCACGCGGCGCCGCCATGCGCAGCCCCGGGACCACCGAGCAGATCGAGAAGTCCCACATGCCGTTGTGCGAGGCGCCGTCGGTGCCGGTGACCCCGGCCCGGTCGAGGACGACGGTGACCGGCTGCCCGTGCAGCGCGACGTCCATGAGCAGCTGGTCGAAGGCCCGGTTGAGGAACGTCGAGTAGACCGCGACCACCGGGTGCAGCCCGGCCATCGCCATGCCGGCGGCGCTGGTCAGCGCGTGCTGCTCGGCGATGCCGACGTCGAAGGTGCGCTCGGGGAACCGCTCGGCGAAGCCGGCCAGGCCCGTGGGGTGCAGCATCGCGGCGGTGACGGCGACGACGTCGGCCCGCTCGGCGCCGATGCGCACCAGCTCGTCGGAGAAGGCCGCCGTCCAGTCCCGCGCCGCGACGGGACCGACCCCGCTGTCGGGATCGAAGACGCCGGTGGCGTGCCAGGCGTCGATCTGGTCGGTCTCGGCCGGCGGGTAGCCGAAGCCCTTGGTGGTGACCGCGTGGACGATCACCGGCCGGCCGAAGGACCGCGCCCGGCGCAGCGCCGACTCCAGGACCTCGACGTCGTGGCCGTCGACGGGGCCGACGTACTTGAGGCCGAGGTCCTCGAACATGCCCTGCGGCGAGAGCACGTCCTTGACGCCCTTCTTGAGCCCGTGCAGCGCGTCGTAGAGCGCCGAGCCCAGCACCGGCGCGCGGTGCAGCGCCTGGCGGATGGCCAGCAGCGCCTGCTCGTAGCCCGGGCGCAGGCGCAGGCCGGCCAGCGCGTCGGCCACGCCGCCGATGGTCGGCGAGTAGGACCGGCCGTTGTCGTTGACGACGATGACGACCGGCCGGTCCTGCGCGGCGGCGATGTTGTTGAGCGCCTCCCAGGCCATGCCGCCGGTGAGGGCGCCGTCGCCGACGACGGCGACGACGGGGCGGGTGTCGCCGCGGACGGCGAAGGCCTTGGCCAGGCCGTCGGCGTAGGACAGGGCGGTGGAGGCGTGGCTGTTCTCGACCCAGTCGTGCTCGCTCTCGGCCCGGCTCGGGTAGCCCGAGAGCCCGCCGCGCTGGCGCAGCCGGTCGAAGCCCTCGACGCGGCCGGTGAGCATCTTGTGCACGTAGGCCTGGTGGCCGGTGTCGAAGACGATCGGCTCGCGCGGCGACTCGAACACCCGGTGCAGGGCGATGGTCAGCTCGACGGTGCCGAGGTTGGGACCGAGGTGGCCGCCGGTCCGGGCGACGCTGGTGACCAGCGCGTCACGGATCTCCGCGGCCAGCGCGGGCAGCTGCTCTGCGGGCAGCGCCCGGAGGTCGGCGGGGTCGCGGAGCGAGCGCAGGAGCGACACGGCGCGGCGGTGTCCTCTCTGTGGCGGCGGTGGCACGGCTGGTCGAGGGCCGCCGACCCACTGTAGTCGCGCGACGGCCGGCCCCTCCCGGTGAAGCGGTGGACCGGCGACCGGGGGCGGACCGTTCCGTCGCGCGTCAGCACTCTCCCCACGCCGGAGGACCCAGTTCCGTCGTCGATTGACAGAAGACCGGAGTGTGCTCACGATCACGCCATGCACACCCGGCCGTGGCTGCCCGAGGTGACCGGACCCTCGCGCCGGCTCGTCGAGGCGCTGCGGGTCGGCGGCCCGGCGACGCGCGCGCAGCTGGTCGAGCAGACCGGCCTGTCGCGGGCCACGGTCTCCGGGTACGTCGCCGACCTCGTCGACCAGGGGCTGGTCGCGCCCGCGGACCCCTCGGACGCGCTGCCCACCGGCGGCCGGCCCGCCCGCCTCGTGCAGCTGACCCGCAGGGCCGGTGTCGTCGTGGGGGTGGACATCGGGCGCACGCACGTCCGCACCGCCGTCGCCGACCTGTCCCACCGGATCGTCGGCGAGGAGGTGACCACCCTGCCGGTCGCCGACCTCGGCCCCGACGCCGTCCTCGACACCGTGGGCGGCCAGGTGGAGGACGAGCTGGCCCGGGCCGGCGCCGGCACCGCCGACGTCGTCGGCGCGGTCGTCGGCCTCCCGACGCCGGTGGTCGGCCGCTCGGCCAGCGCCCGCGGCACCGTGGCGCGCTCGAACATCCTGCCGACCTGGTCGGGCCGGACGCCGGCGCCCGCACTGCAGGAGCGGCTCGGCGTGCCGGTGATCGTGGAGAACGACGCGAACCTCGGCGCGGTCGCGGAGGTGCGCTGGGGCGCCGGCCGGGGCTCGCGCTCCACGATCTACCTCAAGATGGCCACCGGCGTCGGCGGCGCGCTGGTCCTCGACGGCGACCTGCTGCGCGGCGTCTCCGGCACGGCCGGCGAGATGGGCCACGTCAGCCTCGACCCGTCGGGACCGCTGTGCCGCTGCGGCAACCGCGGTTGCCTGGAGCTGACCGCCGGCGGCACCGCCCTGCTGCGGGCGATCCGCACGGCCGCGCCGCACCACACCGACCTGCGCTCCCTCGTGGCCGGCGCCCAGGACGGCGACCAGGCCTGCCGGCGGCTGATCGCCGACGCCGGGACGTCGGTCGGCCTCGTCCTCGGCGGGCTGGTCAACGTGCTCAACCCCGACCGCATCGTCGTCGGCGGGGAGCTCGGCACCGCCGGCGACCTGCTGGTGGACCCGCTGCGGCGGGCCCTCGAGCAGTCCGCCATCCCCGCCGCCGCCGAGCAGCTCACCGTGGTGCCGGGCTCGCTCGGGGGCCGCGCGGAGCTCCTCGGCGCGCTCGCCGTCGGGATCCGGGAGGCCGACCGGCTCGGTGGCGGCTAGAGGCGGGGCACCCAGACCTCGCCGCGCAGCGCCCCGGCCACGACCGTCACGCCGCGTGCGGCGGCGGCCAGCCGCGCACCCTCCCGCTCGTAGGCCGCCACCGCGGCCTCCAGGGCGTCCGGGGGCAGGTGGTCGGCGAGGTCGACGCGGACGGTCCGCCAGCCCGCGCGGGCGGCCTCCAGCCCCGCACCGACGTGGTCACCGGCCATCCGGGCGAGCAGGACCGGATAGCGGCGCAGCACCTCGTGCGCCCGGTAGTCGGGCGGCACGAGGTCGAAGAGCCAGGTGACCGCGGTGCGCTCCCAGTCGGGCGCGCCCGGCGGACGCACCTGCTCCGGCCAGCCCGGCGGCACGCTCGATCCCACGCCGGCAGTCTGCCGCAGATCGAACACGCGTTCGACCCGGCGGGCGGCGCCGTCACCCGGTCGTGACCAGAGCGCCCCGCCCGCGACCTAGGTGAGCGGGCGCTTGAGCCAGAACTGCTCGAAACCCCAGGTGCCGGCTCCGCTGGAGTGGTAGCTCACCAGCTCCCACCCCTCGCCGCCGAGGCGGTTGAGCACCGAGCTGGTGTCCCCCTGCTGCCGTTCCAGCCGCCCGCCGGGGAGCTTGACGCTCACCCCCGCACGCTGCGACTCGGCGTCGTTGGCCGTGATGACCGAGGCGTACTCCCAGGTGGTCACCCCCAGACCGTATCCGGCGCCCTCCGGGTCAGGTCGCCGGGACGAGCAGCGCGACGCACTCGACGTGCGCGGTCATCGGGAAGGCGTCGAAGGCCCGCAGCGCGGCGAGCCGGTACCCGGCGCCGGCGAACACGGCGACGTCACGGCCCAGCGACGCCGGGTCGCAGGCGACGTAGACCACCGCGCGCGCCCCCGTCCCGGCCAGCACCCGGCTGACGGCCGGTCCGGCGCCGGCCCGCGGCGGGTCGAGCACGACGACGTCGGGGCTCCTGCCGAGTTCCTCCAGCAGGCCGGTCAGCCCCTCGGCGTCCACCTCGCCCTGCCACACCTCGGCCTGCGGCAGGTCCGCCAGGTTGGCCTCCGCGGCGGCGCACGCCCCGGCGTCGGCCTCCACGCACACGACCCGGCCCGACTCCCCGACCGCGGGCGCCAGCGCACCGCCGAACAGGCCCGCGCCGGCGTACAGGTCGAACACCGTCTCCCCGGGCCGCACCGAAGCGGCCCCGGCCACGGCGGACACCAGGGCGTCGGCCGCCGACCCGTGCACCTGCCAGAAGCCGGTGCCCTCGACCTCCCAGTCCCGACCGGCGGCGTGCCGCGCGGCCCGCCCGGCGGGGACGGCGGCCTCGTCGTCGCCGGCGCGCAGCACGCGGGTCGAGGTGGGAGCACCGCGCCGGTCGAGCCGGGTCGTGGTCACCGTCCCCGCGGAGTCCACCGCGACGTCGACCGCGCCCGCGCCCGGCCAGCGGCGGTCGAGCACGGCGCGGGCGGCGGCCTCCACGGTGATCGGGCAGTCGTCGAGGGGGAACAGGTCGTGGGAGCGGTGCCGCCGCAGCCCGGGGGTCCCGGACCGGTCGACGGCGAACCGCGTCCGCGACCGCCAGCGCAGCGGGCCGTCGGGCAGCGCCTCGACTGCCAGGCCGGTGAGGAGGGGGTCGGCGGGGTCGAGCCGGCCGAGCCGGGTGAGCTGCTCGCGGACGACGTCGGCCTTGAGCCGGCGCTGCCCGTCCCAGGACACGTGCTGCCAGTCGCAACCCCCGCAGCGCCCCGGCCCGCTGTACGGGCAGGGCCGCTCGACGCGGTCGGGCGAGGCCTCGCGTACCTCGACCGCGTCGGCGCGGCAGTAGCCGGGCTGGCGGTCCTCGGTGACGCGGACGACCACCCGCTCCCCCGGCAGCGCGTGCCGCACGAACACCACCCGGCCCTCGTGCCGGGCCACGCAGTGCCCGCCGTGGGCCACCGGGCCGACGGTCACCTCGAACTCCCGGCCGGTCCAGCCGCCACCCCGGTCGGGGCGCGGCGGCCGGGCTCCCCGATGGCGGCGCCGGCCGTCAGCCATAGGGGGTCGACTCGACCGGGTCGTCGGACAGGCCGCGGCGCACGTCGCCCGGCGCCGGGCCCCGCTGCCGGTCGTCCTCGCGGCCGATGGAGCTCTCCAGCTGCCACGGCACCGTGGTGATCATGACCCCGGGCTGGAACTGCAGCCGGGCGCGCAGGCGCAGCGCGCTCTGGTTGTGCAGCACGTTCTCCCACCAGTGCCCGACGACGTACTGCGGCACGAACACGATGACCAGCTCCCGCGGGCTGGAGCGGCGGATCGCCTTCACGTAGTCGACGACCGGCCGGGTGATCTCCCGGAACGGCGACTCGAGCACGGTCAGGGGGACGGGGATGTCGTAGCGGTCCCAGTCGGCCTGCAGGGCGCGGGTGTCCGCGTCGTCGACGTTGACCGTCAGCGCGGTCAGCTGGTCGGGCCGGGTGGCGCGGGCGAAGGCCAGCGCGCGCAGCGTCGGCCGGTGCACCTTGGACACGAGCACGACGGCGTGGACCTTGCTCGGCAGCATCCGCGAGTCGACGTCGGGCACCAGCTGCTCGGCGACGTGCGAGTAGTGCCGGTTGATCGCCCGCATCAGGACGATGAGGAACGGCATGCACACCAGCACCAGCCACGCTCCGTGGACGAACTTGGTGACCACGATGACGACCAGCACGACGCTGGTGAGCAGGGCGCCGGCGAGGTTGATCGCCTGGGACCGCCGCATCCGGGCCCGCCGGGCGGCGTCCGTGCTCGAGCGCAGCTCCCGGTTCCAGTGCCGGACCATCCCCCACTGACCGATGCTGAAGCTGATGAACACCCCGAGGATGTAGAGCTGGATCAGCGAGGTCACCGACGCGTCGAAGACGACGATCAGCAGGCCGGCGAACCCGGCCAGCAGCAGGATGCCGTTGCTGAAGGCGAGCTTGTCGCCGCGGGTGTGCAGCTGCCGCGGCAGGAAGCGGTCCTGCGCGAGCACCGACCCCAGCAGCGGGAAGCCGTTGAACGCGGTGTTGGCCGCGAGGACGAGGACGGCGGCGGTGAACGCCTGGACGGCGAAGAAACCCACCGACTGGGACCCGCCGAAGGTGGCCGCCGCCACCTGCGCGATCACCGTGCGCTGCGGCTCGGTCTCGCAGTCGGCGAAGCCGACCAGGTCGCAGGCCGACTCGGCGTACCGGACGTCGGTGAGCAGGGCCAGCGCGGTGATCCCGGCGAACATCGTCGCCGCCACGCCGCCCATGAGGGCCAGGGTGGTGGCGGCGTTGCGGCTCTTGGGCGGGCGGAAGGCCGGGACGCCGTTGGCGATCGCCTCCACGCCGGTCAGGGCGGTGCACCCGGAGGCGAAGGCGCGCAGCGCCAGCAGGACCAGCGCCAGCCCGCCGAGCTCGGCGTAGTCGGCCTGCGGGCTGATCGTGTACCCGGCGCTCTCGGCCGCCAGGTCCGAGCCGGTCAGGAAGTACCGCACCAGGCCGGTGGCGATCATCACCAGGATCGCGGTGATGAACAGGTAGGTGGGCGCGGCGAAGGCGCGGCCGGACTCCCGCACCCCGCGCAGGTTGAGCGCCGCCAGCAGGGCCACCAGGCCGAGGGCGATCGCGACCCGGTGCTCGTTCAGGGCGGGGAAGGCCGAGATGATGTTGTCCGTGCCGGCCGACACCGACACCGCCACGGTGAGCACGTAGTCGATGAGCAGCGCGCTGGCCACCACCAGTCCCGCGAACTGGCCGTGGTTGCGCATGGCGACCTCGTAGTCGCCGCCGCCGGACGGGTAGGCGCGCACCACCTGCCGGTAGGACGCCACCACCGTCACCAGCAGCACGACCACCCCCGCCGCCAGCCAGGGGGTCAGGTACAGGTACGCCGTGCCGGCCAGCGCCAGGATCACCAGCAGCTCCTGGGTGGCGTAGGCCACGGAGGAGAGCGGGTCGCTGGCGAAGATGGGGAGCGCGACGCGCTTGGGCAGCAGGGACTCCCCCAGCCGGTCGCTGCGGACCGGCCGTCCCAGGACGAGCCGTTTCGGGAGTTGTCCGAGGTCGGACAGGCTTGGCACGGCGGCGATGGTACGGACGCCGGGGCACCGGGTGCCGCACCTCCGGGACGGCTGCGCCCCCGAGGGGTCAGGCGTCTGCGACGGGTCCTCCGCAGCCGCCGGAGCGGGTGTAGCTTCGCGCCCGGTGAGCGGGCGGACGGCGCCCGCGAGCGAGTGGCAGGAGCGACACGTGCACGTGGTCGTCATGGGCTGCGGCCGTGTCGGCTCGGCGATCGCGCGGCGGCTGGAGGAGATCGGTCACAGCGTCGCGGTCATCGACCAGGACCCCGAGGCGTTCCGCCGGCTGGGCCCGGAGTTCAGCGGCCGCCAGGTGACCGGCCTGGGCTTCGACCGGCAGGTGCTCCTCGACGCCGGCATCGACTCGGCCGGGGCCTTCGCCGCGGTGAGCAGCGGGGACAACTCCAACATCATCAGCGCCCGCGTCGCCCGGGAGACCTTCGGCGTCCAGCACGTCGTCGCCCGGATCTACGACTCCAAGCGGGCCGAGGTGTACGAGCGCATGGGCATCCCGAGCGTGGCCACGGTGCCCTGGACGGTGAACCGGCTCATGCGCGAGCTGCTGTCGGTCAAGGTCAGCGAGATCTGGCGCGAGCCCACCGGCAAGGTGCTGCTGATGCGGGTGACCGTCACCGACGGCTGGGTGGGCCGCAAGGTCGCCGAGCTGGAGGCCGCCTGCGGCGCCCGGGCCGCCTGGCTGGTCCGCTTCGGCGAGTCGCAGCTGCTGACGGCCAACACCGTCCTGCAGGACGGCGACCAGCTCGTGGTCGCCGCCACCGACCAGATCTCCGACCGCGTTCACCAGGCCGTCGAGCACCCCGAGGGAGGCAGGGTCTGATGCGGGTCGCCATCGTCGGGGCCGGCGCGGTCGGCCGGTCGATCGCCGGGGAGCTGCTGTCCAACGGGCACACCGTGATGCTCATCGAGAAGGACGGCCGGAAGGTCCGCACCCGCTCGGTGCCCGGCGCGGAGTGGGTGCAGGCCGACGCCTGCGAGGTGTCCTCCCTCGAGGAGGCGCAGCTGGCCACCTGCGACGTCGTCGTCGCGGCCACCGGCGACGACAAGGCCAACCTCGTCGTCTCGCTGCTGGCCAAGACCGAGTTCGCCGTCAACCGCGTCGTGGCCCGGGTCAAGGACCCGCGCAACGAGTGGCTCTACACCGAGGCCTGGGGCGTCGACGTCGCCGTCTCCACGCCGCGGGTGCTCGCCGCGCTGGTCGAGGAGGCGGTGACCGTCGGCGACGTCGTCCGGCTGATGAGCTTCCGCAAGGGCGCGGCGACGCTGGTGGAGATCACCCTCGCCGAGGACACCCCGTGGGCCGGCCGGCCGCTGGGCGAGGTGCCGCTGCCCCGCGAGACGGTGCTCACCGCCCTGCTGCGCGGCGACCGGGTCATCACGCCGAGCCCCGACGAGCCGCTCGAGGTCGGCGACGAGCTGCTGTTCATCACCCACGCCGACGTCGAGGAGCAGCTGCAGCAGGTGCTCTCCCCCCACATGGTGTGACCCGCGCGCTCAGTGCGGTGGCGGCGGTCCGGCCCCGTCCTCCACGCGGTGCCGGTGCAGGCGGGCGATCACCCAGAGGGTGACCGCGAGCGCCGCCGCGGTCACCGGCAGGCCGAGCACGAGCGAGGCGACGCCGAGCAGGTCCTCCTCGTTGGCGAGGTACAGCGGCGTCTGCACCGCGACCCGCAGCAGGAAGGTCAGCGCCCACAGCACGGTCAGCCAGCCGTAGGCGCGGACCACGCGGGGGTCGTCGCGCCAGTGCCGCTCGGGGGCGGGGTCGGTCGGGCGCTGCGCGGCCGCGGGCCCGGGCTCCGGCCCGGTCTCCGGGGCCGGCGCCGACCCGTGCTGCAGCCGGGCCCGGGCGGTGCCGACCCGCCGCCGCAGCCCGGGCAGGGAGTGCGCGGCCATGGAGCCCAGGTGGCTCGGGGCGAGGAACTCGGCGAGGACGCCGACCAGGGGCCAGCGCAGCGGCACCGACCCCAGCAGGACGACGCCGATGACGGCGTTGCGGATGATCCCGGGCACGAAGTAGTTGCGGGCCTGCCCGGACGCGGCCGCGATCGCGACGGCGATCGCCACGCCGAACAGGCCGCTGAACGCCTGCTGCACGCTCTCGCGGCGGACCAGGCGGAAGACCAGCACCAGGACGGCGGCGCCGATCGCGAACCACACACCGGTGCGCAGGCCACCGATCGCGTTGGCGACGATGAACGCCACGGTCGGCAGGGACGCGTCGACCATCCCGCGCCAGCCACCGAGCTGCTCGAGCACGAGGTGGCGGTCGAAGGTCACGGCCGGGCCGTCGTCCCCGGTCTCCTCCTGCGCTGCTGGTCCCCCGGGCTCACGCCGGCCGTCGTCGTGGGCCGGCGCCGTCACCCCGCGCTCAGCTCGTACCAGGGGTTGTAGATGACCTTGCGCCCGTCGAAGGAGGCGAAGCGTCCGCGCGCGGTCAGCGACCGCCCGGGCTCGATGCCCGGGATGCGCCGGCGGCCGAGCCACACGAGGGTGACCGAGCCCGAGCCGTCGAACAGCTCGGCCTCCAGGGTGGGGACGGTCTCGCGCGGGGTGTAGACGACCGACTTGAGCCGGCCGGTCACGGTGACCACGGCTCCCTTGCGGCAGGCGCTGACCAGCTCGCAGCCGGCGCGGTCGGTCTCGGCGCGCAGCTCCAGCGCGTCGATCGTGGAGTCGTCGGCGGTCAGCCGCTGCAGGGTGCGCGCGAGCCAGCCGCCGGGACGCGTCTGTGTCACGTGTCCAGCGTAATCCGGCATCAGGGGCTCGGACGCCGGCCGTCGCCCGGGTCGTCGCGGCGCTGCTCGAGCCACGCGCGGACCACCGCCCACGCCTCCCCGGCCGGGTCGATCGGCTCGAGGTGACCGCCTGCCACCAGGCGCACCTGCACCCGGTCGCCGGCCGCCGTCGCCGCCGCCGCGTAGCGCTCGCTCTGCTCGGGTGGCACGACGTCGTCGTCGGTGCCGTGCACGCACAGGACGTCGGCGCCGGTGGGCAGCAGCCGCACGGGGTCGGCGGCGGCGTAGCGGCCGGGCACCTCCCCGGGCTCGCCGCCGAGGAACTCCTGCGCCGCCCGGCGGCCCAGCGACCGCTCCGCGGCCCGGTCCAGGTCGACCACGCCCGCCTGCAGCACCGCCGCGGTCACCCGCACCCGCGGCCGCGCGCCCGGCGCGCCGTCGGGGAGCCGCCCGCGCCCGGCGGCCCAGGCGGCGAGGTGCCCGCCGGCCGAGTGGCCGACGACGGTCACGTCGGCGAGGTCGAGCCGGTCGCTCGGGGCCAGGTCGGCCAGCGCGTCGAGTGCGGCGGCGACGTCCTCCAGCGTGGCCGGCCAGCCGCCGCCCGCGCCCACCCGCCGGTACTCGACGGCGACCGCCGCCCAGCCCGCCGCGGCGAGGTCGGCGGCCAGCGGGCGGGCCAGCTCGACGCCGTACGCCGCGCGCCAGAAGCCGCCGTGCAGGACGACGGCGACGGGCGCCGGGTCGTCCGCGGCAGCCGGCAGCGTCAGCTCGAGGAACTGGTCCGGGTGCGGCCCGTAGGGGATCGTCCGCGGGCTCACGCGGCCGGGCCGGGAGCCGGCGGCTGCGGCGGGCCGCCCTGCGGCGCCGGCCGGGGCGCTGCCGGCCGCGGCGCTCCGGGCCGCTGGGCTGCCTGCTGCTGGGCCGCCTGCTGCTGGCGGGCGAGCTGCGCGGCGGCCTGCGGCGGCAGGGTGAGCGGCAGCTGCTCGCGCACCGGCATCGGATCGGTGCCGCGGACGACGACGATCTGGCGGAAGGCGTCCTCGAGGAGCGCGGCCGCGTCGGGGTCCTCGACGGCCGGGCCGCTGATCATCCCGCGCAGGAACCAGCGCGGGCCGTCGACGCCCAGGAAGCGGGCCGCCCGCCGCTGCGGCTTGGGCGGTGGACCGCCCGGCTGCGGGGGCGGCGTGACGAGGACGGTGCCGGCCAGCTCGGGGCCGAACGGGCCCTCGACCTCGGTGAGCCGCCCGCCCTGGCCCGACGCGCTCGTGGCGAGGTCGGCGCGGACGTCGTCCCAGATGCCGGCGGCCCGGGGTGCGGCGAAGGCCGAGACCTGCAGCAGCGAGTCGCCGTGGCGCAGCGTCGCGCCGACGACCTTCTGCTGCTGGTTGAGGTCGACCCGCAGCTCGGTGCCCGGGACGGCGGGCAGCCGCAGCGCACCGAGGTCGACCCGGGGCCGGCCGTCGTCGGGGGCGTCGGCGAGGTCGTAGGGGCCGGTGGTCTCCTCGACCTCCCGCTCACGGTGCTGGGGCTCGGGCGGCACGCCGCGCTCGCGCAGGCTGCGGTCGATCCGGTTGCGCCGTCGTCCGAAGGGCATCTCAGGCCTCCTCTGCCACCGGCCGGGCGGCGCGGCCGGTGGACCCGTGGCCGCCCTCGCCGCGGATGCTGGCCGGCAGCTCGTCGACCGGCAGGAAGCGGGCCCGCACCACCGGCTGCACCACCAGCTGGGCCACCCGCTCGCCGCGCCGCAGGGTCACCGTCGTGTCCGGGTCGAGGTTGACCAGGTTGACCTTGATCTCACCGCGGTAGCCGGCGTCGATGGTGCCCGGCGCGTTGACCAGGCTCAGCCCGTGCCGCGCGGCCAGGCCCGAGCGCGGGTGCACGAAACCGGCGTAGCCCTCGGGGATCGCCACGGCCACGCCGGTGCCCACCAGCGCCCGCTGGAGCGGGGCGAGCTCGACGTCGTCGGTGAGGGTGAGGTCGGCCCCCGCGTCGCCGGGCAGGGCGTAGTGCGGCGGCGTCGCGCCGGGCGCGGTCAGCCGCACCGGGACGTCGACGGCGGGGGGCACGGCGGGGGGCTCGACCACGACCGCGACAGTAATCGCGGGCTCAGGCCCGGTGCCGCCGCAGGTCGGCCCGGACGCGCCGGGCCAGGTTCTCCGTGGCCTTGAGGTTGCCGCGGCCCCCGATCGCGGCGCCGATCAGGAGGGGTGCGGCCGCCCCGAGGTTGCGCGCCAGCCGGCGGGTGAGCTGGCGGCTGAGCGTCCGCAGCCCCGCCGTGCCGAGCACCACGCCCATGCCCTGGCGCTCGCCGCCCTCGACGGCGCGCTGCGAGGTCCAGCTCGCGAGGTAGGCGGCGGCCCGCTCGCGGTCGGTGCCGACGGCGGGCCGCCCGTGGAGCTCGTGCAGCTCGCTGATCAGCACCACCTCGACGCCGGCGGTCAGCAGCGTCTCGGCGCCCAGCTCCAGCGGCAGGGCGACCAGCGAGGCGGGAGCGAGCCACTGCGCCGCGAACAGGCCGCCGGTGGCCGCCCCCACGGCGGTGGTCAGCCGGGCCGCCCGGGTGGTCAGCGCGTCGGCGATCTCCTCGTCGGTGCGCCCGGGGTGGGCCGCGCGCAACCGGGCGGCGTCGCGGATGGGCAACCGGGGCGCGGCGGTGGCGAGCAGCTCGCCCAGGACCGGGCCGAGGCCGCGGTCGCCGTCGTCCCCGGCCGGAGCCGTGCTGCCGGGCGGGTCCCCGCGGCGGGTGGCCGCGGCGGAGAGGGCGCCGACGACGTCGAGCAGCAGGCCGGCGGCCGACCGCCGGGAGCCGTCAGGGGCAGCGGTGTCGTCGTCGGTCCCGCCGAGCAGGCCGGAGACGGCGTCGGCCAGTGCGCGGGCAGCGCGGCCCAGGCCGGTGTCGGCGTCCAGCCAGGCCGGGCCGTCCTCCGGGGGGCCGGGGTCGGCCGGCCGCTGGACCGGCCGTGGCGGCGGGACGTCCCTGGGTGCGCCGGTGCGCCCGCTGTACCCGGTCATCGGCTGCTCCCTCCCCGTGCGTCCCGCCGCGCCTCCCCTGCAGGGTCCCACCCCGAGCCACGTGACGTGCTGGAACGGCCCCCTTGCAGGGTCCCGCCCCGAGCTCGCGAGGGGTGGGGGGCAAGGGGGTCCTTCGTCAGGCCGCGCAGTCGCGGCAGTAGTTCTCGCCGCCGCGGGTGGCGGCCAGGCGGCTGCGGTGCTGCACGAGGAAGCACCGCGAGCAGGTGAACTCGTCCTCCTGCTTGGGCAGGACGCGGACGGTCAGCTCCTCGTTGGACAGGTCCGCACCGGGCAGCTCGAGGCTCTCGTTGAAGTCCGTCTCGTCGACGTCGACCGAGCTGGACTGGGCCTCGGCACGCCGCGCCTTGAGCTCCTCGAGCGAGTCCTCGCCGAGCTCGTCGGCCTCGTTGCGTCGCGGGGCGTCGTAGTCGGTGGCCATGGGGTGTGCCCCTCCTCCGGGGTTCTCGCGGGCGGAACGCGCCCGCTTCGTCCGACGGCGGCGGGGTGCGCCACCGTCCTGTGCGGCCGACGGGGACGGCCGCTGGTCACGGTCCGGACCTGCTCCGGAGCGACCCGACGGTCGTCCCGGTGCGGGACCGGCAGCCCCCCAACGCCGTGCGGCCCCGGTTTGTGC
Organism: Geodermatophilus sp. SYSU D00700; assembly: GCF_054050255.1. Lineage (NCBI taxonomy): Bacteria > Bacillati > Actinomycetota > Actinomycetes > Geodermatophilales > Geodermatophilaceae > Geodermatophilus > Geodermatophilus sp. SYSU D00700. The sequence continues at coordinate 29,902 of NZ_JBJGZA010000003.1, forward strand.
CCGCCCGGAGGCCGTGGACACGCCGGGCGGCGCCCGGCCGGGGTCGGAGCCCCGGCGGGCGGGTCGGGAGGCGGAGTGCCGGAGGTTACCCTGCGGCCCGTGTCGAGTGCCGTGGGAGCTGACCCCGCCGTCGTCGGTCCGTACCTGGCCTCCGCCCTGGGCGACGAGCGCTGGCGCGAGGTGACCATCGAGCTGATCGCCGCCGGCATGTCCAACCTCACGTACGTGGTCACGCCGGCCGGCGGCACGGCCGACGACGCGGTGATCCTGCGCCGCCCGCCCACCGGCGCGGTGCTGGCCACGGCGCACGACATGGCGCGCGAGCACCGGGTGATCAGCGCGCTCGGGCCGACCGACGTCCCGGTGCCGCGGACGCTGCACCTGTGCACCGACCCCGGGGTCCTGGGCGCGCCGTTCTACGTCATGGAGCGGGTGGTGGGCCTGCACGTGGTCAACGAGCTGCCGGAGGGCTACGCCGACCGGCCGGAGCAGCGCCGGGCCATCGGCGACGGGCTGGTCGACGTGCTCGCCGACCTGCACTCGGTCGACCACCAGGCGGTCGGGCTGGGCGACTTCGGCCGGCCGGAGGGCTTCCTCGCCCGGCAGGTGCGCCGCTGGAGCAGGCAGTGGGACGCCACCCGTGACCGCGACCGCCCGCAGATGGACGCCCTCGCCGCCCGGCTGGCCGAGACCGTCCCGGCCACCCAGCGCCACGGCATCGTCCACGGCGACTACCGGCTGGACAACTGCCTGCTCGACCCGCAGCGCCCCGGCGGCATCCGTGCGGTCCTCGACTGGGAGATGTCGACACTGGGCGACCCGCTCACCGACATCGGGATGCTGTTCGTCTACTGGCCCGAGGCCGGCGAGACCCGGCCGGTGCTCAGCCCGGTGACGACGCTGCCCGGGTTCCCCACCCGCCGCGAGGTCGCCGACCGCTACGCCGACCGCAGCGGGCTCGACCTCGGCGATCTCACCTGGTACGTCGGGTTCGCCTACTTCAAGTTCGCGGCGATCGTCGCCGGCATCGTCGCCCGCTCGGCGGCCGGCGCCATGGCGGGCAAGGACACCTCCGGGTACGCCGACCGCATCGACCCGTGCGTCGAGCTGGGACGCGCCGCGCTGGAGGACGGTGTCCTCTGAGGTCGGCGGCCCCGCCTAGACTCCGCGCGACCCGCCGGTCCGGTCCGGGCGGGCGCCGAGGAGGACGAGCGTGAGCACCACCACCGACAGCCCTCCGGTGCGGCGCCGCGACCGCCGCCCGGTGCCGCCGCTGGTCTTCCTGCTCGTCCTGGCCCTCGCCGCCCTGGGCGTGTGGTGGAAGGTGCTCTCCGACGAGGGCAACCGCGCGGAGGCCGACGAGGCCGCCTGCGCCACCGCCGAGGCGGCGCCGCCGTCGCTGGACCCGAGCACGCTGTCGGTGCGCGTCTTCAACGCCACCGACCGCGCCGGGCTCGCCCAGGAGGTCGCCGCCGAGCTGCAGGGGCGCGGGTTCGTCGTCGAGGAGGTCGCCAACGACCCCTCCGAGCGCGAGGTGACCGGGAGCGGCGAGGTGCGGCACGGTCCCCGCGGCGACGAGGCGGCCCGCTACCTGGTGCTGTTCCTGCCCGGGGCCGGCACGTTCCTCGACACCCGGGCCACCGCCCAGGTCGACCTGGTGATCGGCCCGGACTTCGCCGGGCTGGCCCCGCCGGAGCAGGTCGCCGCGACCCTCAGCCCGATCGCCAGCGCCGAGGCCGCCTGCTCGGAGGCATAGAGGCGCTCCGAGGTCCCGATCAGGAGTCGTGCAGCCGGTCGAGCAGCGCCAGCAGCGGCTCGGCCACGGTCTCCGGGACGGCGACCGCCATCGGCTCGGCGAACGGCCGCCCGGGCAGCCCGGTGACCACCAGGCCCGCCTCGGCGGCGACCAGCGCGCCGGCGGCGTGGTCCCACGGCTTGAGGTCCAGCTCGTAGTACGCGTCCACCCGCCCGGCCGCCGCGGCGCAGAGGTCCAGCGACGCGCAGCCGTACCGGCGGATGTCGCGCACCTCGGGCAGCAGCTGCGCGAGGACCGCGCCCTGCGCCCGGCGCTGCTCCACCCGGTAGCCGAACCCGGTGGCCACGAGCGTCTGCCCGAGCTCCCGCGGGCGGTTGCCGGACAGTCGCACCGGCGCGGGCGCCTCGCGCGTGGAGAGGAAGGCCCCGCCGCCGGCCGTGGCGGTGAACAGGTCCCCGGTGGGGACGTCGAGGACCGCCCCGGCCACGGTGACGCCGTCGGCCTGGGCGGCGATCGACACCGCGTACCCGCGCAGGCCGTAGAGGAAGTTGACCGTCCCGTCGATCGGGTCGACCACCCAGCGCACGCCGCTGGTGCCCGCGCGGTCGGCGCCCTCCTCCCCGAGCAGGCCGTCGCCGGGCCGGGCGCCGAGCAGCCGGTCGGTGATCAGCCGCTCGGCCGCGGTGTCGACGGCGGTGACGACGTCGGTGGGGCTGGACTTGACGTCGACGGCGGCCGCGGCCGAGCCCCGCTCACGGGTGACCAGCGCGGCCGCCTCCCGGGCGGTGGCGACGGCCAGGTCGAGCAGGGCCACGGGTGACGCGGGGGCACTCACCCGGGCGATCCTGCCCGAGCCCCCCGGCCGCGTGCGGCGCCGGTCACTACTGTGGCCGCCGTGCAGGGGTTCGGCGTGGACATCGGCGGCAGCGGCATCAAGGGGTGCCTGGTCGACCTCGAGGAGGGAGCCCTCGTCGGGGAGCGCATCCGCGTGGAGACACCGCAGCCCTCGTCGCCGGCGGCCGTCTACGACGTCGTCGTGGGGATCGTGGAGTCCTTCGGCTGGACCGGGCGGATCGGCGTCACCTACCCCGGCGTCATGAAGCGCGGCGTGGCGCACACCGCGGCCAACATGGACAAGGGCTGGATCGGCACCGACGTCGACGCCGGGCTGAGCGCGCTGGTGCCGGGCACGGTCGAGACGCTCAACGACGCCGACGCCGCGGGGCTGGCCGAGATGCGCTACGGCGCCGGCCGTGACCGGCAGGGCGTCGTCCTGCTGCTCACGTTCGGCACCGGCATCGGCAGCGCGCTGTTCGTCGACGGGCACCTGGTGCCCAACACCGAGTTCGGCCACATCCAGGTCGACGGCCACGACGGCGAGAAGAAGGCGTCTGCCGCCGCGAAGGACCGGGAGGAGCTCAGCTACCCGCAGTGGGCCAAGCGGGTGGACCGCTACCTCGACGTCCTCGAGGGCAGCGTCTGGCCGGACCTGATCATCGTCGGCGGCGGCGTGAGCAAGAAGGCGCACAAGTGGGTGCCGCTGCTGTCGACGCGCACGCCCGTGGTGCCGGCGCAGCTGCAGAACGACGCGGGCATCGTGGGGGCCGCCCTGGCCGCCGCCGAGCGGCTGGAGCCCTGAGCCGGGACGCGGATCGCGAGCCGACCCTTCCGGGCGACCGGGCGCCGTTCGAGGCGCTGGTCACACGGCGTCACGCCGTTACAATGGAGGAGCCCCAGCCCGTCACCACCCAGCCGGGAGTCATCCCCCCTCCCCCCCGCGGCCAAACACCGCGCCGGTCCCCGGGGCCCCCGGTCACCGGCCGACGGCAAGGGCCGCTACCCGGGAACCACACTGCTCCCGGGGAACGCACCGAGCACGGGAAGGAACCCTGAGTGCCCGCCGACAAGCCTGCACCGGACACCGAGGCCGCGAGCAGCACCCGCTCCCGGACGGTGGCCGCGAGCACCCGGCCCTCCCGGACTAGCACCCCCGTGGGGGTCACCGACGGCGGGACCACCAAGCCCGCCGCCCGGAAGAGGACCTCGGCCAAGCCCGCCGCGACGAGCACCAAGAGCGCCGCCAAGCCGAGCATCAGCCCCTCCCCGGGCGCCGGTGAGGGCACGGTGCTGACCGCGGTCGCCACCGACGACTCCGCCGTCGCGGTGATCGACGCCGGCGCCGAGGGCCTCACCCTCGACGAGACCGTGGTCGCCGGTCCGGACGGCGCCGAGCCCGCCGAGGTCCCGGCCGCCGAGGAGGCCGCCGCCGAGGGCGGCGACTTCGAGTGGGACGACGAGGAGGAGTCCGAGGCGCTCCGGCAGGCCCGCAAGGACGCCGAGCTCACCGCCTCGGCCGACTCGGTCCGCGCCTACCTCAAGCAGATCGGCAAGGTCGCCCTGCTCAACGCCGAGGAGGAGGTCGACCTCGCCAAGCGCATCGAGGCCGGCCTCTACGCCGCGGAGCGGATGCGCCAGGTCGAGGAGGAGGGCCAGAAGCTCTCCCCGCAGATGCGCCGCGACCTCAACTGGATCATCCGTGACGGCGAGCGCGCCAAGAACCACCTGCTGGAGGCCAACCTCCGCCTGGTGGTCTCCCTCGCCAAGCGCTACACCGGCCGCGGCATGGCGTTCCTGGACCTCATCCAGGAGGGCAACCTCGGCCTCATCCGCGCCGTCGAGAAGTTCGACTACACCAAGGGCTACAAGTTCTCCACGTACGCCACCTGGTGGATCCGGCAGGCCATCACCCGCGCCATGGCCGACCAGGCCCGCACCATCCGCATCCCGGTGCACATGGTCGAGGTCATCAACAAGCTCGGCCGCATCCAGCGCGAGCTGCTCCAGGACCTGGGCCGCGAGCCCACCCCGGAGGAGCTGGCCAAGGAGATGGACATCACCCCGGACAAGGTGCTGGAGATCCAGCAGTACGCCCGGGAGCCCATCAGCCTCGACCAGACCATCGGCGACGAGGGCGACAGCCAGCTCGGTGACTTCATCGAGGACTCCGAGGCGGTCGTCGCGGTCGACGCGGTCAGCTTCACCCTGATGCAGGACCAGCTGACCAGCGTGCTGCAGACCCTCTCCGAGCGGGAGGCCGGCGTCGTCCGGCTGCGGTTCGGCCTCACCGACGGTCAGCCGCGCACGCTCGACGAGATCGGCCAGGTCTACGGCGTGACCCGCGAGCGGATCCGCCAGATCGAGTCCAAGACGATGTCGAAGCTGCGCCACCCCAGCCGCTCCCAGGTGCTGCGCGACTACCTGGACTAGGCGAAGGACCTCCTCGCCCCCCGGCCCTCGCTCCGCTCGGGCCGGTCCCCTGCGAGGAGGCCGTTCCAGCAGGCCGCCACGGCCCCCGACCCCAGCGGTCGGGGGCCGTCGTGCCGGTGTGTGTTCCGGCCGCGTTGCGGGATGGTCACGATCTCACCCTGCCGGGCGGACGACGCGGTGTACCGCGGCACCGGCCGGGTAGACGGCGTAGCGTGGAGGACGTCGAGACAGCAGCGGACCCACGGCAGCCGGAAGCCATCCGGCGCACCGGCACCACCAGCACCACGAACTGACAGACCAGCACCACCCAGTGACGTCCCTGCTGAACCCCCCACCAGTCCCAGCGGCCACCGGCTCACCACGACCGGCGAGTCGGCCGCCGTGACGGGAGGCACGGGAACAGGAGGATCCATCCTGGCGCTGTGCAGGAGGCCGATCCGCAGCCGCGGGTCCGTGCGGTAGAGAGCGAGTGATGACCCAGATGACCCAGACGCTGACGACGACCCCCGCCGCCGACGACCTGGTCGTGCCCTTCCACTGCGACCGGTGCGGCGCACTGGCCAAGGTGCGTGTCGTGCTCGCCAGCGGTAGCGACCTCGTCTTCTGCGGGCACCACGCTCGCGAGTACGAGTCCAAGCTCCGCGACATCGCCGTCGACATCATCGAGACCGACGGCGAGCAGCGCCTCACGAACTGACGGAGGCGCTATCGTCGCTCCCAGCGATGAAGCCCTCACCCGACGCCGCCGCCGGCGTCCCCGTATCGCCTCGCGCGTACGGGGACCCGGCGGCTCCGTCGTTCCCGGGGACCCCCGGTCGACGGCGACCCGAGGAACCCCCGATGCCGCAGCACCCTGCCCCCGCCCCCGAGGCCACCGCGCCGGAGACCACCGAGACCGGCGGCTTCTCCGACGACACCCGGCCGGTCCCGCGCGACCGCGGGCCGGTCGGTCCGGACACCCCTCTCCCGCCGGCGCCTCCCGCGGCCGCCGCCCCCGCCGACACGGCCGGGGAGCCCGCAGCCGGGGATGCCGCGCTCGCCTCCGCCGAGGACGCGGGCCCGGTCGCCGCACCGGCCACCCCGGCCGCGGACGACGCCGGCGGCGAGACCCCCGCGCCCGACCCGGTGGACGACACGGTCACGCTGACCGGCGGCCCCGCCGCCGACGCCGGCACCGACGCCGACGCGTCGCACGCCACCGAGCCGGTCGACCTCGCCGAACCGGTCCCGGCCGCACCGTCCGGCACCGCACCGTCCGGCACCGCACCGTCCGGCACCGAGCCCGCGGACACCGACCTCTCCGACACCGTCACGCTGTCCGGAGCCGCGGTGCCGGCCGGCCCGCCTCCCGCCCCCGCCCCGGTGTCAACCACGCCCACCGGGACTGCCGGCGACGCCGGCGGGCCGCCCGCACCCCCGGCCGGCCCGAGCCGCCCGCGCCGTCCCTGGTGGCGCCGTCCCGCCGCGCTCGTCCCCGCCGGACTGCTCGCCGTGCTCGGCGCCGGCTACGGCGTCGACCTGCTGGTGGCCGGGGACGACGTCCCCCGCAACACCGTCGTCGCCGGCGTGGAGATCGGCGGCCTGTCGCGCGCCGCGGCGGCCACCGAGCTCGAGGAACAGCTCGCGCCGCGGGTCGCGGCCGACCACGTCGTCGTCGCCGACGACGTCGAGACCACCCTCTCCCCCGCCACCGCCGGGATCGCCCTCGACGTCGACGCGACCGTCGACGCCGCCGGCGACCAGCCGCTGAACCCGTGGACACGCCTGGTGTCGCTCGTCGACGAGCGCGAGGTCACCCCGGTGGTCACCGCCGAGGAGACCTCGCTGGCCGCGCAGGTCGACACCATCGCCACCCAGGTCGACCGCGCGCCGGTCGACGCCACCGTCGTCCTCGAGGGCACCACGCCGTCGGTGGTCGAGCCGGTCGACGGGCGCACGCTCGACCGCGAGGGCGCCGCCGACGCGATCACCACGGCGCTGGCCTCCGGCGGCGACCCGCAGACCCCGATCGAGCTGCCGGTCGACGTCACCCCGGTCCGGGTCGGCGCCGAGGAGGCGCAGCGGGTCCTCGACGAGACGGTCACCCCCGCGCTGGCCGCCCCGATCACCGTGACCAGCCAGGACGGCGCCACCTCGGTGGAGATCCCGGCCGAGGCCATCGCGGCGTCGCTGACCTTCACCCCGCAGGACAGCGGTGAGCTCGCCGTCGCCGTCGACCCCGCCGCGCTGCAGACGGCGATGGGCGAGGACTTCGCGGCGTTCGGCACCCCGGCCCAGGACGCCCGCTTCGAGATCACGGGCGAGACCGTGCGCGTCGTCCCCTCGGTCGACGGCACCGGCGTCGACCCGGACGCCCTGGCCGGCCAGCTGCTCGAGGTGCTGCCCGACCCCGCCCCGCGGACGGTCACCGCCGAGCTCGGCGCCGTCCCGGCCGGCCTCACCACCCAGGAGGCCGAGGCGCTGGGCATCCGGGAGGAGGTCAGCTCCTTCACGACCACGACGACGAACAACGCCAGCGCCACCAACATCCGCACGGTGGCCGCGGAGGTCGACGGCGCCCTGGTGCTGCCAGGCGAGACGTTCAGCCTCAACGGGTACACCGGCCCGCGCGGCACCGCGCAGGGCTACGTGCCGGCCAACGTGATCAGCGGCGGCGAGCTGTCGACCGCCGTGGGCGGCGGGATCAGCCAGTTCGCCACCACGATGTTCAACGCGGTCTTCTTCGCCGGCCTCGAGGACGTCTTCCACAAGCCGCACAGCTTCTACATCAGCCGCTACCCCGCCGGTCGCGAGGCCACGGTGTACGAGGGCCAGATCGACCTGCAGTGGCGCAACGACACCGACACCGGGATCTACGTCGACACGCAGTGGACCCCCGGTGCCTCCGGCGGGTCGATCACGGTCACCTTCTACGGGACCAAGCGCTACGAGATCGAGGCGCTCGAGGGTCCGCGGCGCAACGTCCGCACCCCGGCCGTGCAGGAGAAGGTCGACGACGGCAACTGCATCCCGCAGGGCGGCGCGCAGGGCTTCGACGTCACGGTGACCCGGGTCTTCCGCGACCTGCAGTCGGGCGCCGAGGTGCGCCGGGAGACCTTCGAGACGTCCTACGCGGCCGAGGCGGTCATCCGGTGCGTGGCCCCGCCGCCGGCCGACCCGGCGCCCGTCCCGCCCGCGCCGGACGCCGCGACGCCGCCGGCCGAGCCCACGGCCTGACCGCGCCGACCCCGGCTCCGGTCTCGTCCGACGGGGGGACACCGGTCCCGGCCGCTGCCCGGCGGCAGCGGCCGGGCCGCCCGGGCGTGCACACTGGCCGGGTGAGCACCGTGCGGGCCGGCGGGCCGCCCCGCACCGGCGGGCCGGCCGGGGACGGCCGCGCCGTCCCCGCACCGGACCCCGTCGCCGCCCCCGCCGGCTCCCCGGTCCCGGCCGACCCGGTCCCGGCCGACCCGGGGACCGGTCGCGCCGAGCCGCCCGCGCCGGGGCGGCTCGACCACTGGCCGGCGGTGGTCCGGGTGCCGCTGCAGGTGCTCGGCCGCACGGTGGCCAAGGCGTGGCAGGACCGGATCCTGGGCCTGTCCGGCGAGGCCGCGTTCTGGCAGATCCTCTCGGTGCCGCCGCTGCTCATCGCGCTGCTGGGGTCGCTGGGCTACCTCGGCGACTGGATCGGCGCCGAGGCGGTGCAGACCATCGAGGACACCCTGGTCGACGCCTCGAGCGAGGTGCTCACCGCCGACGTCGTCGACACGCTGGTGCGGCCCACGCTCTCCGACATCCTGACCTCGGGGCGGCTCGACGTCGTCAGCCTCGGCTTCCTGCTGACCCTCTGGGCCGGCTCCTCGGCGACCGCGACGTTCATGAACACGATCGTGATCGCCTACGACCAGCGCGACGTCCGCGGGCCGATCGCCACCCGGCTCATGGCGCTGTGGCTGTTCGTCGTCGGCCTGGTGCTGGCGGTGCTCATGCTGCCGCTGCTGGTGCTCGGCCGCGGGGTGCTGGTCGGGCTGCTGCCGGCCGAGTGGCAGGACACCGCCACCATGCTGGTCAACGCCGTCTACTGGCCGCTGGTGGTCGTGGGCCTGCTGCTCGCGCTGACCAGCTTCTACCACGTGGTCCTGCCCCGGCGGCTGCCCTGGCGACGGCACCTGCCGGGCACGCTGCTGGCCGTCGGCTTCTTCATGGTGGCCGCGACCCTGCTGCGGCTCTACGTGTCCGACATCCTGGTCGCCGCCCTGCCCTACGGAGCGCTGGCCACCCCGATCGCGGCGCTGCTGTTCCTGTTCTTCTTCGGCATGGCCGTGCTGCTCGGCGCCGAGCTCAACGCCGCCATCCAGGAGCGCTGGCCGGCGCCGCTGCGCCGGCACAGCCGTCGGGCGCAGCGGCGCCGGGCCGCCGAGCTGGAGGCGGAGGCCAGGCGCCTCGGCCTCCGCTGACCTGCTGGGACGGCCCCTCGCAGGGACCCGACCCGAGCGGAGCGACGGTCGGGGGGCGAGGGGGTCCTTTCACTTCCGCAGCTGCTCGTAGATCTCCTTGCACGCGGGGCAGACGGGGCTGCCCGGCTTCGGGGACTTGGTCACCGGGAAGACCTCGCCGCAGAGCGCCTCGACGAGGGTGCCCATGACCGCGCTCTCGGCGATCTTGTTCTTGCGGACGTAGTGGAAGACCTCGTTGGCGTTGCCGGTGTCGCCCTCGCGGACGTCGGGCTTCTCGAGGATGTCGGTGCTGCTCACGAACTGCTCCCAGGCTGGGCGACGGGTCCCGGCGGTCGACCGGCCGAGGGTGCGGCCGGGCGCTGACCGCCTCCCCCCATGATGGCAGGGTGAGCGCCGAACCCCGTCATGCCGCCGCCCCCGCCGACCTGGTCCTGTCCCCCGAGGTCGCCGAGGCGCTCGACGCCGGCGCCCCCGTCGTGGCCCTCGAGAGCACGCTGCTCGCCCACGGCCTCCCCCGCCCGGACAATCGGGCCGCCGCCGACGAGGTGGAGTCCGCCGTGCGCACCGGCGGCGCGGTGCCCGCGACGATCGCCGTCCTCGACGGCGTCCCGCACGTCGGGCTGACGGCCGCCCAGGTCGACCGGGTCTGCGCCGACCCGGACCTGGCCAAGCTCGGCGTCCGCGACCTGCCGGTGGCCGCGGCGCTGGGCTCGTCGGGCGCGACCACCGTGTCGAGCACCGCGCTGCTGGCCGCGGTGGCCGGGATCGGCGTGTTCGCCACCGGCGGCCTCGGCGGCGTGCACCGCCAGTCGGCCGAGACCTTCGACGAGTCCGCCGACCTCACCGCGCTGTCGCGGACCTCGCTGGCCGTGGTCTGCGCCGGCGTGAAGTCGATCCTCGACGTCCCGGCCACGCTCGAGCGGATGGAGAGCCTGTCGATCACCGTCGTCGGCTACCGCACGGCCCGCTTCCCCGGCTTCTACGTGGCCGACTCCGGCTCGGCCCTGGACTGGTCGGTCGACAGCCCCGAGCAGGCCGCCGCCGTCCTCGCCGCCCGGCGCGACCTGACCCCGGGTGCGGTCGTCGTCGCCAACCCGCTGCCGGCAGACGAGCAGCTCGACCCGGGGCTGCACGACCGGGTCATCGCCGACGCGCTGGCCGCGGCCGAGGCCGCCGGGGTGCGCGGCAAGGCGGTGACGCCGTTCGTCCTCGACCACCTGCACCGGGCCAGCGAGGGCGCGACGCTGGCGGTCAACGTCCGGCTGGTGCTGCGCAACGCCGAGCTGGCCGGACGGATCGCCGCCGCGCTCGCCCGGGCGGCGCGCTGAGCACCGGGCGGCCGGTCGTCGTCGTCGGCGACCTCGCCACCGACGTCGTCGTGGTGCTCGCCGGGGAGCCCGCACCCGGCTCCGACCGGCCGGCGACCATCCGCAGCCGCGGCGGCGGGGCGGGGGCCAACGTGGCCGCGCACCTGGCGGCGCTCGGCCTCCCGGTGGTCCTCGCCGGCTGCGTGGGCGACGACCCGGCCGGGGCCGCCCTGGTGGCCGAGCTGGCCGCGGCCGGGGTCGCGCTCGCGGTGCGCGCCGTGCCGGGCGCGGCCAGCGGCACGATCGTCAGCCTGGTCGACCCCGCCGGGCAGCGCAGCATGCTGGCCGACCGCGGCGCCAACCTGGACCTGCGGGCCGACGACGTCCCGGCGCCCGGGCCCGGTGGCCACCTGCACCTGTCGGGCTACACGCTGCTCGACGAGCGGCCGCGCGCGGCCGGCCTGGGCGCACTGGCCGCGGCGCACGCGTCCGGGTGCACGGTCTCGCTCGACCCGGCGTCCACCGGCCCGCTCACCGCGTACGGGGTGGACCGCTGGCTGGCCGACACCGACGGGGCCGACCTGCTGCTGCCCAACGCCGACGAGGCGCGGCTGCTCACCGGCTGCGCCGACGTGGCCGACGCCGCCCGGGCGCTCGCGCGGCGGCACGCCGCGGTGGCGGTGACCCTGGGCGCCGACGGCGCGCTGTGGGCGTCGGGCGCCGCGCTGGTGCACCGTCCCGCGCACCCGGCCGACGTCGTCGACACGACCGGCGCCGGCGACGCGTTCACGGCGGGCCTGCTGGCGGTGTGGCTGGCCGACCCCGGCGGGGACCCGGCCGCGGCGCTGGACGCCGGGCTCTCGCGGGCGGCCGGCGTGGTGGGGCGGCCGGGCGCGCGGTGAGGGTCAGCCGTCGATGACCCTGCCGCCCTCGATGACGCGGCGTTCGCGGTCCGGGGCCTCGAGGATGCGGTCGGGCCGGGGCGGCACGTAGCGGTGGGCGTCGAGCTTCTTCTTCGGCGGCCGGTCGTTGGCCATGACGACGGCGATCCAGGGCAGCACGGTGCCGAGGACGGCGAAGAGGATCGCCAGCCAGAGGATCTGGTAGAAGGCCGCGGCCAGCACCAGGCTGACCGCGCGGACGGCCATCGTCAGGATGTACCGCTTCTTCCGCGCGGCGTGCTGCTCCACCAGGCTCGGTTCGGCCTGCGTGATCAGCACCGGCTCGGCCCTGCGGGTTCGCGCGGACTGCTGGCTCGAGGCCACGTGCACCCATCCCCTTCGCGGATCGGGGCAGAGGCGGCACGGTGTCGCCTGTGCGGGTCGGGAGCCCGTCCTCCGTCGGCCGGGCCCCGAGGATCCCCCGGTCCGCGCTCCATCGTGCCACCGCGCGAGGGGCCGTGCAGGTGCCTCCGCGGACGTTCGGGTGCCGGTTCCCGCCGCTGCTCAGCCGGTCGTCCCGGCGGCCTTCGCGGCCTTCTTCGCCTCCTGCTTGGCGGCCCGGACCTCGGCCAGCGACTCAGGTCCGGTGACGTCGGCGACCGAGCGCCGGGAGCCCTCCTCGCCATAGGGCCCGGCCGCCTCGCGCCAGCCCGGCGGGGTGACGCCGTACTGCTTGCCCAGCAGCGCGACGAGGATCCTCGCCTTCTGCGCGCCGAAGCCCGGGAGCTCGCCGATCCTCGCCCGCAGGGTCGCGCCGTCGGGCACGTCGGACCACAGGCGGTCGGCCCGGCCGTCGTGGCGCTCGACGAGCACCCGGCAGACCGCCTGGGCGCGGGCGGCCATCGAGCCGGGGTAGCGGTGCACGGCGGGCGGCCCCTGGAAGACCCGGGCCAGCTCGTCGGGGTCGGCGTCGGCGATCGCGGCCGCCGAGAGGGTGTCCACGCCCAGGCGGTCGGCGAGCAGCCGGGGTCCGGCGAAGGCGCGCTCCATCGGGAACTGCTGGTCGAACAGCATGCCCAGGAGCAGCGCGAGCGGATCGCGGCCGAGCAGCTCGTCGGCGGCGGCGTCCTGGGCGATGCGGAGGGTCGGCACACCGGAGATCGTGCCGCAGGACGGTCGCGTTGCCAGTCGAGGGCTCCACCCGTCCGCGTCCACGGCCCGGGCCCCGGCGAGGAGCCGTCGGCTCCGCGCCCGGTCGAGCCCGGCGGACTGCGGGCATGCCCGTGGGCGTGCCCGAGAGCAGCCCCGGCTCAGTCCGGGCGGATGTTCTGGTTGAGCCGGAACACGTTCGCCGGGTCGCACGTCCGCTTCAGCTCACGGAGGCGTTCGTACTTCGCCCTCCCGTACGCCTGCCGGACGCGAACGTCCCCCTCCTCCATGAGGAAGTTGACGTAGACGCCGGTGTGGAAGGGCGCCAGTGCCTCCCAGTAGTCGCGGGCCCACTGCCGCTGCCCGTCGAACCCCTCCGCAGTCGCCGTGTTGCCGTTGATGTTGAAGGTGAACCCGGCGTCGCGGCCGTGGAAGGCCGTGCCGTCGTTGTCGACCCGGGCGACGGCGCCGCCCATCTGCCACAGCGCGATGCTGCTCAGCGGTGAGCTGATCCGCCGCCCGTGCTCCGCGACGATGTCGATGACGTCGTCACCGAGTTCGGCTACGTCGCAGGAACGGACGTAGTACCAGCAGCCGTGCCGGAAGGACGGGTCGAACATCTTCTGGTGGGTCACGAACGGCTTGGGCGCGAACACGTCCAGCACCGGCGTGCCGAAGGTGCGCATCGGTTCGAGAACCCGCGCGCCGATGTCGACGTCGCCGGCGTAGCAGCCGACGACGGCGATCACCGGCCGACCGACCAGATCGGTGGGGACGACGGGCAGTGGCGGAGCAAGTCGCTGAACCACGAGCGTCATGAGGTCGTCCGGGCAGCCGGCGATCCAGTCGCGGTAGAAGCGCAGCACCCGCTCGGCCTCGCTCATCGGCCAGAACGTCGCGCCGGCCATCACCTGCGGGCCCAGCGGGTGGAGTCGGAACCGGAAGTCGGTGACGATCCCGAAGTTGCCGCCCCCGCCGCGCAACCCCCAGAAGAGTTCGGCGTTCTCGTCCTCGCTCGCGCGCACGAACTCGCCGTCGGCGGTGACCACGTCGGTCGACAACAGCGAGTCGACGGTCAGGCCGTACTTCCGCATGATCCAGCCGATGCCGCCGCCGAGGGTCAGCCCGGCCAGCCCCGTGTGCGAGACGATGCCGGCCGGGACGGCGAGGCCGTGCTCTTGGGTGGCCGCGTCCATCTCACCGAGCAGCACGCCGGCCTGCGCGCCGGCAACCCGGGCGTCCGGGTCCACCCGGACGCTGCACATGGGGCGCAGGTCGATCAGCAGGGCGTCATCGGCGGTGGACAGTCCCGGGAAGCTGTGCCCGCCACCGCGGACGGCGATCGGCAGCCCGTGTTCCCGACCGAAGCGGAGCGCGGCGCGGACGTCGTCCACACCGGCGCAGCGGGCGATCAACGCCGGGCGCCGGTCGATCGACCCGTTCCATACCCGGCGGTGCTCGTCGTACCCGCCCTCCCCGGGAGCGATCACCTCCCCCATCAGCGCGGCACGGAGTCCGTTGAGGGCCGAGGCGCCGATCTCCCGGACGGGAGGCCGGCCCGAACCGATGGTGGTGGTCATGCCCGGCAGTGTGGGCTCAACGGCCGGCGGGCGCAGGAACCCGGGTTCCACCCTGCTCCCGACTGAGCCGGATCGGGTCGAGGATGTCGATGTGATCCGGGCGCGTGCGGATCATGTCCGCCTCCCGCAGATCACGCAGCACGCGCACAACGACCTCGCGCACGGTGCCGACGGACTCGGCCAGCTGCCTCTGGCTGACCGGGACCGTGAGCGCCGGTCGGGCCGGACCCCCGACCCTCGCCTCGCCGGCGGCCAGGTCGAGCAGGTGGCGGGCGACCCGCTGGCGCACGCTGGAGAACGCGCTGCCGGTGATCTCCTGGATGTAGGTGAGCGCCCTGTCCGCGAGCTCGCGCAGGAGGGCCTCGGCAACCGAGGGATCGTCGTGTGCCGCCCGCCGCACGACCTCCGGGGACAAGCGGAGCAACCGCACGTCCACCATCGCCTGCATGCCGGCGGGCATGCGGAACGCTGACGCGTACATCGACACCGCCCCGATGAGCGCACCGGACCGGCAGTACCGCACGGTCAGCGTGCGACCGTCCGGGGCGGTGACGAAGGCACGGACGAGGCCGTCGATGACCAGTTCCAGGTGCGCGGTCTCCTCACCTTCCCGATGCGTCACGGCGCCGGCCGGGATCCGCACCAGTCGGGCCCCAGTTAGCAGCCGCTGGGTCGTCGGGCCGGGCAGCCGCGCGAGGCTGGAAGCGGCGAGCGCGGACCGGACGCCGTCGTCCATCCGGTCACCGTAGGGCTCTACCGGACGGCGCCGGGCGGTTCAGGCCTCGCGCCGTTGGCGGAACGCGTGTCCGGCCCCGCAGTGCCCCGCCCACTGCTTCGTCGACGCATGTGCTGGTCGAGCAGCATGCCAAGGAGGAGAGCCAGAGGATCCCGCCCGAGCAGCTCGTCGGCGGCGTCGTCCTGGGCGATGCGGAGCTGCGGCACGCGGGCAGTCTGCCGCAGTGGACCCCGTGCTCATCGCAGATGGCGTTGCCGCGAGGGTGGATGAAGGGACCTCCCCAGCCGGCCTACTGCGCAACGCTGCGCCCGGGCGACGGTCGCTTTCCATGAGCGAGCACACCCCGCCCACCCGGGCGCACAGTTCCCCCGCCATCCCGACGACCGCGCCAGGCGCCGAGACCCTGTGCCACCGCTGCAACGAGCCGGTCGGCCCCAGCCGCTACCACGAGTCGGCCGGACCCCTCTGCCGGCCCTGCGGCAGCCTGGTCCGGATGAGCGGCAGGCAGCGGGCCGCCAAGCTCCGCGACGACCTGACGGACGACCTCCTCCACCGCATCGCGCTGCTGTCCATCGACGTCGACCGGACCAGCCTGCGCCAGGTCTTCTGCATCGGGTCCCGCATGGGCCTCGCCGCCCTCTCCACCGACGTGCTCGTGTCCACTGCGCTCAGGTCCGACGCGCAGGCACCGCTGATCGCCCAGGAGATCGGCCGCCGATGGCCTGCAGCCGGGTGACGCTGGCCTCCGCGGCCCGCCGGGCGGCCTCTTCGGCGATGGCCGCCGCGCGGGCGGCCTCTGCCTCGCGCCGGCCGGTGATGTCGATGAGGCTGCCGCGCACCAGCTGCCGGTCGGGGTCGGGCAGCCGCAGCAAGGTGACCTCGCACGTCACGGGCCACCATCCCGGGTCGTCTACTCCCGTGGTCACCCGCCTCGCACGTGCGACAGCAGCGAGTCCCGCTCGTGCTCGTTCCCGGGCGTACGGGCCGTGGACAGCTCCGACAAGCTCATGGCGAGGCTGCGTCGCACGGGACCCAGCCGCCCCGCGAGGCTCAGCGCGGTGTTGCGCACCTGCACTCCACCCGTTGCTCCGTGGGGAGCACGTTCCATGGCCGTGACCACCGGTCCCGCCCTGGCTCGACGTGCGGTCAGGTCACGTAGGCATATCCGGCGGCCAGGAAACGGCCGAAGGCGATCCAGGTGAAGGCACCGCGGATCCAGTTGAGGGTGAAGTACCGGTGGCGCGCGGACCGCCAGTCCGCCGGTACGGCGGTCGGGTCCCAGCCGAGGACGACCTCGTAGACCGATGCGTCGGGCGAGGACGGGCATGCCGCCAGCTCCGGGACGACCCGGTCCGAGCTGCTCCTAGAGCTCACGCCCTCCCGACGCGGACCGGGACGTCGTCGCTGACGCAGCGGAAGCCGACGTGGCCCGTCGTGCTGCGCACCTCCTGTCCCTGACGGGCAGCCGGCCGGTAGCGCAGGCAGTACGACGGCGCACACAGGTGCGAACCGCCCTTGATCACCCGGCGGGAGTGCTCGGTGAGCGCCGGTGGATGCGGGCCGCAGCAGCCGTGCGGGACCTCGGGCGGCCGGTCCCCGGCGTCCGGCCAGCCGGTCGTCGTCCACTCCCACACGTTGCCGGCGACGTCGGAGAGCCCGAAGCCGTTGGCGGGGAACCGCCCGACCGGCGAAGTGCGCTCGAAGCCGTGCGGTTGCAGGTTCTCCCAGGGGAAGCGGCCGAACCAGCGGTTGGCCATCACCCGGCCGCGGGGCTCGGGGTCGTCGCCCCAGGCGTAGACGGCCTGGTCGAGCCCCCCGCGCGCCGCGTGCTCCCACTCGGACTCGGTGGGCAGCCGCCGGCCGGCCCAGGCGGCGTAGGCCGCGGCGTCCTCGAGGCCGACGTGCACGACGGGGTGCCGGTCGCGGCCGTGCAGCGTCGACCCGGGACCCTCCGGATGGCGCCAGTCGGCTCCCGGCGTCCAGTGCCACCAGCGGGTCCAGTCGTCCAGCGGCACCGGCCCGGCGGTCGGCCGGAAGACGAGCGACCCCGGCACGAGGTCGGCCGGGTCGGCGCCGGCGAAGTCGCGCGGGTCGGGAGCGCGTTCGGCCACGGTGACGTGCCCGGTCGCCTTGACGAACCGCCGGAACTCGGCGTTCGTGACCGGGTGCTGGTCCACCCACAGGTCGGGCACGACCGCCGTCCGGACCGGCGCCTCCTCGGGATAGAACCGGTCGCTGCCCATCCGGAACTCCCCGCCCCGCACCAGGACGGCGCCGTTCCGGACGGACCCGGTCACGGTGGTCACCCCCGGGAGGGCACCGCGACGGCCTCGCGCTCGAGGTCGACGCAGGAGCACACGGGTGAGGACGGCACGGGAGTGTGCCACCTGCCGGGGCCCGGACCGGGCGCCGCGGTCCGGTCGGGGTCCGGCGTCGCCGGCGGGGGGACCGGTCGGGAGGACGGCGCCCGATCGGGCGTCGGGTCGCGGACGCCGGGGTCCCCGGCACCGCGGAACGGCTCGGACACGACCACACTCCCCACCCCGGACGGTGTCCCGAGCGTCGTCGGGGGCCGCCGGGAGGTCCTCCCCCTCCTGGGGTGAGGGAGTCTGCCACCGCGGAGGGGCTCCCGAGCCGCGCGGGGCGTCCGGCCCGGCAGGTCGTGCGCACGGCTCTCCCCCGACGGAGGACCCCGGCGCGGGCGGCCGTGCACCCGGCACCGCCGTGCACGCAGACGTCCCTCGCGCCGTCCTCCCTCTCATCCACCGCAGGTGAGGTCCGGCGGACCGGTCCGCCGGACCCTGGCCGGGTGGACGGCTCCGGACGAGCAGGCGGCACGACGCGCGGACGTGGGCCCGGCGACGTCGGCACCGCGCTCGCAGGCGTGGCGACCGGGCCGTGAGTGCATGGGCGGCGGCCGCCGCCGCGGTGTCCGTCGGCGCCGTGGCCCTGACGTCGCGGCGACTCGCCCCGACGCCGGTGTCGGGGCCCATCGTCCTGGTCGCGGCCGGGCTGGCCTGCGGTCCGGTCGGCCTGGACCTCGTCGACCTCGCCCGCGACTCGGAGGCGGTGACGCTCCTCCTCGAGATGGCGCTGGTGGCGGTCCTGTTCACCGACGCGAGCACCGTGCGGTGGTCGGTGCTGCGGCGCGACGACTCCCTCCCGCTGCGCCTGCTGGCACTCGGGCTGCCGCTGACCATGGCCCTGGGGGCGATCGGCGCATGGCGGCTCCTCCCCGGCCTCTCGTGGGCGGAGCTCGCACTCCTCGCCGTGGTCCTCGCGCCGACGGACGCGGCCCTCGGGCAGCCCGCGATCGCCGACCCCCGCGTCCCGGCGACGGTCCGGCAGGGGCTCAACGTCGAGAGCGGGCTGAACGACGGGATCGCGTTGCCGTTCTTCGTCGTGCTGCTGGCCGCGGCGACGGGCGACACCGGCGGCGCCCGGGCGGTCGAGGTGTTCGCCCTCGCCCTCGGGGTCAGCACCGCGGTCGGCATCGCGGTCGGCTGGCTGGGCGCGCGGCTGCTGGCCTGGTGCACGACGCGGGGCTGGGTGGACGAGGACTGGCGCCAGGTGCCGGCGCTCGGCTTCGCCGTCCTCGGCTACTGCGTCACCGTGTCGCTGGACGGCAGCGGCTTCATCACCGCCTGGGTGACGGGTCTGGTCTTCGGCGTCGTCTGGCGCCGTTCGGCCCCTCGCCCGGTCGCGGCTCCCGACGGCCCGGCGAGCGTGATCGGGTTCGCCCGGCAGGTGGGCGACGTGCTCGCGTCCCTGAGCTTCTTCCTGTTCGGCGCCGTCCTGCTCGGCCCGGCACTGTCCGCGACCGACTGGCGGACGGCGCTGTACGCGGTCCTGAGCCTGACCGTGGTGCGGATGCTGCCGGTGGCGGCAGCGCTCGCCGGCAGCCGCCTGCGGCTGCCCACTGTGCTCTACGTCGGCTGGTTCGGGCCCCGGGGGCTCGCGTCGATCGTCTTCGCGCTGCTGCTGCTCGAGGACGGCCCGCCGGCGGCGGACCTCGTCGTGGACGTCGTCGCGCTCACCGTCGGACTCAGCGTCGTGCTGCACGGCGCGAGCGCCGCCTGGGCCGCCCGCGCCTATGGCGCGTGGCACGCCGCCGCCCTCGCGGTCGACCCGGCACTGCGGGAGGGCCCGGCGGGACCCACGCCCGCCGTCGACCCACGGTCGCCGGTCCCGGAGGCAGCCGGCGCGAGCACGCCACGCCGGCGCGGATGAGGGACCGCGCGCCCGCGCCGGCGACGGCAGTCCCGCGCCGCCTCCTGTCCGGCGCAGCCGCGTCGCGGTACCACCGCCCCGGGCGGCTGCGCCGTGCACCCGGCGTGCGGGGAGCCGTGGAACGCGCGACGGGAGGGGCACCGGTGGCGGACGCCGCCTGCCAGACGGCGGCCGGACCCGGATGGCACGCGGCGGCACACGTCCCCGGGGCGCCCCGACACCGCGACTCATCCTGTCTGGGCGGCGCGCGCGGAGGGCCGGGCTGGTGGTGTGGCTGCACCGACTGCCCCAGGAGACCGGAGTCCACCATGGCACTGCACGAGTACCCGGCCGGGACCACCTTCCCCGGCGTCATCGGCCGGACCACCGATGAGTCCAGTCCCGCGTGGCCGCAGCCCGTGCGGGCCGTCCCCGGAACGCCGAACGTGCTGGTGATCGTGCTGGACGACGTCGGTTTCGGACAGCTCGGCTGCTACGGCAGCCCCATCTCGACGCCGAACCTCGATGGGCTCGCGGCGAGCGGGCTGCGGTACAGCAACATGCACACGACGGCGCTGTGCTCGCCCAGCCGATCCTGCATCGTGACCGGGCGCAACCACCACAGCAACGGCATGGCGGCGATCACCGAGCTGGCCTCGGGCTACCCCGGCTACAACGGCATCATCCCGTTCGAGAACGGCTTCCTCTCCGAGATGCTGCTGGCACACGGCTACAACACCTTCATGGTCGGCAAGTGGCACCTGACGCCGAGCGCCCACGAGACCGCGGCGGGGCCCTACGACCGCTGGCCGCTGGCCCGCGGGTTCGAGCGCTTCTACGGCTTCCTCGGAGGTGACACCAGCCAGTGGTATCCGGACCTCGTCTACGACAACCACCAGGTGGAGCCGCCGGCCACACCGGCAGAGGGCTACCACCTCAGCGCGGACCTGGTCGACCGGTCGATCCAGTTCATCGCCGACTCCCGGCAGGTCGATCCAGGCAAGCCCTTCTACCTGCACCTGTGCTTCGGAGCCGGGCACGCTCCCCACCACGTGGCCAAGGAGTGGGCGGACCGGTACGCCGGCCGTTTCGACGACGGGTGGGACGCCTACCGGGAGCAGGTCTTCGCCGCCCAGCAGGAGAAGGGGATCGTCCCGCCGGGGACGGTGCTCTCCCGGCACGACCCGGACGTCCCCGAGTGGGACTCGCTCCCCGCACGCGCGCGCCGGCTGTTCAGCCGCTTCATGGAGGTGTACGCGGGCTTCCTCAGCCACACCGACGCCCAGATCGGGCGGCTGCTCGACTTCCTCCGAGAGCGGGGAGACCTCGACAACACCATCGTCATGGTGGTCTCCGACAACGGCGCCAGCGCCGAGGGTGGCCCCACCGGCACCACCAACGAGGCCCAGTTCTTCAACAACGCCCAGGAGTCCCTCGAGGACAGCCTCGCGCTCATCGACGAGATCGGCGGCCCCCGGACCTTCAACCACTACCCCTGGGGCTGGACGTGGGCCGGCAACACGCCCTTCCGGCGGTGGAAGCGGGAGACCTACCGGGGCGGTGCCTCCGACCCGTTCATCGTCTCCTGGCCAGCGGGCATCGAGGCCCGGGGCGAGGTCCGGACGCAGTACGCGCACATCATCGACATGGTGCCGACCGTCCTCGACGTGCTGGGCATCGAGCCGCCGGCCACGATCCGCGGGGTGACGCAGGCACCACTCCACGGCGTCAGCTTCGCCAAGAGCTTCGACGACGCCGCTGCCCCGAGCGACCACCACACCCAGTACTTCGAGATGCTCGGGCACCGGGCCGTCTACCACGACGGCTGGCGCGCCGTCTGCCCCTGGCCGGGCCCCTCGTTCGCCGAGGCGGGCATCCCGTTCGGGGAGCCCATCTCCGCCGAACGGCTCTCGGAGCTCGACAGCCGGGGCTGGGAGCTGTACCACGTCGACGAGGACTTCGCGGAGAACGACGACGTCGCGGCGGCGAACCGCGACCGGCTCATCGCCCTCATCGCGACCTGGTACGTCGAGGCGGGGAAGTACGGCGTCATGCCGATCGACGGCAGCGCCCTGCAGCGCCTGATCGCCGAGAAGCCCCAGGCCGCCCCGGCCCGGAGCCGCTACACCTACATCCCGAACACCCAGTCCGTCCCGTTCTTCGCCGGTCCGCGGGTGCTCAACCGGCCGCACAGCATCACGGCCCGCGTCGAGATCCCGGAGGGCGGCGCGGAGGGCGTCCTGCTCTCCCAGGGCACCGCGGCCGGCGGCTACTCCTTCTTCGTGCAGGACGGCCGGTTGCACTACGTCCACAACTACGTCGGGCGCAGCTTCCACCGCGTCTCGTCCCCCGAGCCGGTGCCGTCCGGCGCGCACGAGCTCCGCTTCGAGTTCGAGCCCACGGGTGAGCCGGACCTGCCGCACGGGCGCGGCGCACCGGGGCGGCTCCAGCTCTACGTCGACCGGCAGCTGGTGGCCGACGCGGACGCCCCGGTCACGACGCCGTTCATCATCAACCCCGGCGCGCTCACCTGCGGCGCCAACCCGGGCTCGCCCGTGACCCCGGAGTACCCGTCGCCGTTCCGGTTCACCGGCTCCCTGCACGGCGTGACCATCGACGTATCGGGCGACCTGATCGAGGACAGCGAGAGCGAGGTGCGCATGGCGATGGCGCGCCAGTGAACCGCTCCCCGGGAAGCGCCGGCCCCGGCGATGCGGCCGGGGTCAGCGCTCGCCCAGGGGGCCGCGCGCACTCCAGGGGGAGGCGTCGCGCTCGGCCTGCCACCCCTCCAGCACCCGCACCAGATCGACGCACACCCGGTCCAGGGACAGCCCGCGCCAGTGCCGGGCCCCGAGGAACCGCACCAGGACGTCGACCCGCTCGTCGCCGCGGTCGGCGGGCTCCACCGGTCCGGCCGGCCCGATGCGCGTCCCGGACAAGCCGGCGAGGAAGTGCGTGACCGCGTGCCGGTCCACGGCGCCGACGACCTGCCGGGCCAGCATCCGTGCGGTGAGGTCCCGCCAGCCGTAGGGCGCCAGCGCCGCGGCGATCTCCGCCGCCCGCGCATCCGGTGACCGTCGAGCCACGTGACTCCCTGCCGTCCGTCACGCCGACGGCTGGGCTGACCGCATGTCGTGCGCACTCGGCCGGGGTCTACCCCGCTCCGCCCGCTCGCATGCGGATGCGGCGTCGGGCCGTCGACGGCTGGGAGTCGGCCCGTGCGGCTGCATCGCCCACCGCGGGGGAGCAGGGACGAGCGCCCCGGGTCGCCTCCGGCGCCCGGACACCGGCCCTCGCCGCGGGGGTGGACCTGCCGCGGAACGCGGTCGACGGGGTCGGGGCCTGCTCCCGCGGCAGCCGGTCCCCGGTGCTGCGCCGAGTCCCGCCGTCACACCAGCTTGGGGAACGAGACGAGGAGGGCCACACCGACCACGCCGAGCGCGACAGCCGAGCCCAGCAGCACGTACTGGGAGGCGAGCGACCTCACCCGGGCGGACATCGCCGTGAAGAACAGCACGGCGGCGAACAGCACCGTGAGGATCGTGTAGTTGTCGCTGCGCTGGTTGTTCGCCAGGGCGGTGTCGAACCGCTCGTCCGCGCGCGCATCCGCGGCGCCGGCCTCGACCTTCTCGGGCAGGACGTACGACGCCATCTCGAACGGTGAGCCGGGAGCTCCCTCCGCAGCGCCCCCCGCCGCGAGCCAGTCCCGGTGCGCGGTCGCGAGCGGCTCCGGGAACCGCTCGACGAGGAAGTCGGCCACCGGCACCTCACCGGCCCCCACGGCCGCGGCCCACTGCGTCCACAACCCGATGTGGTTGGAGATGCGCACGTCCCCCGCTTCGTCGAGGCGCGCCGCCTCGATCCGGGACGACGACGCCTGACTGAAGGCGATCGACATGGCCCCACCCCACTTGCTGGCCTGGAAGGCCGACCAGGCGGTGAGGATGGTCGTCGTCGACAGGACGACGACGGCCACGAACTCCAGCATCGACCGGCGACGGAGCGCGCGACCGTCGTCCCCGGAGGCGGGCGGGGCGATGTGGTCCGGGGCGTCCCGCGGAGCAGGGGGCTGGGTGGCGGTGGCCCGCGTGTCGCCGCCGTCGTCGGGTGCGGCGCCCATCGCTCCCTCCCTCGGTCCCGGGGTGCGGGTGTCCAGGATGGGAGCGACGGCCGGACCGGACCTCATCCCCCGCGGGTGGCCCGGGGACCCGGCGGCGCCCGTGATCCGTCCGACGTGGGAACCCGACGGGACGGCAGGCTCAGGCGGGCAGGATGTTGACCACCCGGGCGAGGACGACCACGAGGACGCCCAGGGAGATCAACGACTGCAGCGCCATGAGGCCCTTGGCCCGGAGGGTCAGCGGCAGCGTGTCGGTCGGGCTGAAGGCGACCAGGTTGGTGAACGCCAGGTACAGGTGGTCCCCGAACCGTGGTCTCCACCCCGGCGCTGCCAGGCCCTGTGTACCCGTCTGCGGGAACTGGAAGTCGGGGAAGGGTGGCGGCTCCGCGACGCGACCGGCCGGCCCACCCCCGTCCAGCTGCCAGTAGAGCAGCGCGAACGTGACCACGTTGACCACCAGGACCAGGACGGCCGCGACGAGCAGCCGACCGACGGTGAGCGGGACACCGTCGACCTCGCCGTTCCCGAGCACGAGGGTCGTCAGCCGTACGGCCGCGACGGCGTTCGCCAGCACGAGGATCCCGAACAGTGCGAGCACGACCGAGCGGGCGCTTCGGGGAACCGGACCGGGTCTCGCCGCGATGCCGAGCAGCACCAACAGCGCGATGCCCTCCACGGCCGGGACGACCAGCGGTGGCCCGATCCGATCCCCCGGGGGTATCAGCGCCTGCGGCAGGATGACCGCGACGATGGCGAGCAGCGGCCACGTGTAGCTCTCCGGCTCGCCGTGCCGGCGTGGGTCGACCGGGCGGTCCATCGCACCACCGTCTTCCTCTCGCCGGCGGGCCTGCTCGGAGGACCCGGCTCCCCGGCGAGCCTCGTCGTCGGACCGGTCGGGTGGACCGTCCGGCGTGGCCCCAGGGCGCCGATGCCCTCGGCAAGCATCGGGGCACCCTCGTCACCGGCCGTCACCCGTCCGGGATGAGCTGCCTGGATGGCCCGCCCTCGGCGTGCCCGCGCCCACGGGTCACCGACCGTCCCCGTGCCCCCGGGTGCTCCCGGGAGCTGGTGGTCTCCCTCGGTGCGGAGCGGGTCATCGACCACACCCCCGAGGACCTCACCGCGGACGCTGCCACCTACGACGTGATCGTGGACTGCGTCGGCACCGTCCCGTACGAGCGGGTCCGCCACCTGCTCCGGTCGGGCGGTGCACTGCTGCTCGTGGTCACCGACCTGCCGGGTCTGCTGCTGGCCCCGCTGCGCAGCAGGCGCACCGGGCACCTGGTCACCGCGGACGTGGGACAGGCCACCGCCGAGGACCTGGTCGACCTCGCCGAGGCCGGTCACTACCGGGCGGTCCGCGACCGCACCTACGACCTCGCCGACATCGCCGCGGCGCACCGCTACGTCGACACCCGGCACAAGCGCGGCAACGTCGTCGTCCGCATCACCGGCGGGTCGGAGACGACGCCATCGTCGACGGAGGAGTCGTCGGCCTCGTCGCACCGGCGCTGACAGCCGGGTTCCCCTTCCCGACCTGACCGCCCGAGCCGGCGGTGGCCATCGGTCCCAGCCCGCTCCCCTCCCACCAGGAGGCCGTGACATGTCCGCCGCCGCACGCACCACCGCCGACGCGGCTGTGTCCCCGGCCGGCCGCGCGTCCCGCACCGGGTCACCCCGTCGGATCATCGCCGGATCGCTGCTAACGGGGGCGGTGCTCGCCGGCGTCCTGACGCTGGTGGTGTTCGCCGGCGCCCGCGAGCACGTCATCACCGGGTCGGCGCTGCTGGGTTTCGCCGGCGGCTGGGTCCTCCTCGCCGTGCTGTCGACACGGATGACCGACCAGCCCCAACGCTGGGCGTTCGTCCCGGCGGCCGCGATGGCCGTCACCGGCACCGGACTGCTGGTCCTCGCCCCCGGGGACGGGGCGCTGGCCGCCGCCGGCTGGGTGTGGCCGCCGTTGCTGCTCGCCCTCGCCGTGTGGATGGGTGTCCAGGTGCGCCGCTCCCTGGCGGCGGGCAGTGGTCGATGGTTGCTCTACCCCGTCGTGACGGTGATGGCCGCTGCGGCGGTGGGTGGCGCCGTCGAGACCGTCGGCCTGGCCTCCGATCAGCGCGCCCACCCGATGCCCGGTCGGCTCGTCGACGTCGGCGGTCACCGGCTGCACCTGGACTGCACCGGCTCCGGAAGCCCGACCGTCGTGCTGGTGAACGGTCTGGGTGAGTACTCGGCGAACTGGGCCTCGCATCCAGCCGGCCGTCGCCGGCACCGCCCGGGTCTGCGCCTACGACCGTGCCGGCCAGGGCTGGAGCGAGGACGCACCGCAGGCGCAGGACGGGCTGGCCGCCGCCGACCTGCACACCCTGCTGGACCGCGCCGGCGAGGACGGCCGGTACGTGCTGGTCGGGCACTCCATCGGCGGGGACCAGACGATGACCTACGCCGCCCGCCACCCCGAGCAGGTCGCCGGGATGGTCCTGCTCGACACCACGCCTCCGTACCGGACGACCGCGGGCGGAACGGCCCACGCCGGTCCGCCCGGCGCGGTGGCCGTGCTGCCCAGCCTGGCGCGCCTGGGCATCGGGCGGCTGCTGCCGACGTCCGTCTGGTCGGCCCTCCCCGAGCCCGCCGCGGGCCAGTACGCGGCGTTCGCCAGCAGCCCCCGCGGTTGGCGCAACACCGTCGACGAGACCGCGACCCTGCCCGCGCTGCTCACCCAGGCCCAGGCACTGTCCACCCTCGGCAGCACGCCGCTGGTGGTGGTCACCGCCGCTGAACACGTCACCGATCCGGACTGGGCGGACGCCCACAGCCAGATGGCCGGGCTGTCGACGAGCAGCAGCCACCGGGAAGCGGGCGCCTCGCACGGCGGCCTGCTCGACGAGGAGCACGGCGCCGACCTGTCGGCGCACGCCGTCACCGACGTCGTGCAGGCCGTACGGACCGGCAGGTGGCCCGCCGCAGCCGGCGGGGCGGCGTGGACGCCCCTCGACCCGCTCGGACGGTGGTGCGCCCGTCGCCACCGCACGGTCCCGGTGACCCGGATGGTGCTGCCGGCGGCCGGGGCCTCGCCGGCCAGGCCTGGACAAGTCAGTACACCGACGCCTACTCCGTGCCCGGTGGGCGGCGCCGAGGACGGTGTCCCATCCCCCGCCAACGCCGTGCCTGCCAACACGGCACCGCTCAGAGTGCCGCTTGTGCTCCTGGCAACATGTGCTGGTCGAACAGCATCCCGAGCAGCAGGGCGAGCGGGTCGCGGCTGAGCAGGTCGTCGGCAGCGGCGTCCTGGGTGATGCGGACAGTCGGCATGACCGGAGATCCTGCACGATGCTGCGACCCCCAGGACGTGCCTGCGCACGCCCGGCGACCCACGACGGTGGGTGGACCCGGCACGGCGCCGGCGCCGCCCGGGGCGACCGGAGGACGCCGGACGATGCGGTGCGCACGCTCCCGGCCGACCTCGCGGTCAGAAGCGGAGTCCGTGCCGCTCGAGGACCTCCAGCGTGCCCTCGAGGTCGAGGTCCACCTCGTACGGTTCGGCCAGTCGGGCCAGCTCCTCCGGGTCCGGGAACGCGTCGAGCCGGTCGAGCACGTCGAACAGTTCCTCGAGCCCGCCCGGCGAGATCACCTCGAGGACCCGCACCGGCCGGTCGCCCGCGTTCCAGAACGTGTGCCAGGCACCGCGCGGCTTCCACACCAGGTCGCCGACCTCCGCGACCACCTCCTCGCCGTCCGAGACCGCACCCATGCGGCCCTCGAGCACGAGGCTGAACTCGTCCTCGCGACGATGACGGTGCAGTGGTGCGATCAGCGTGCCCGCGGGGGCGTGGTGCTCGACGAGCGAGAGGCGACCGTCGGTCTCGGCCGCGGCGAGGAGGAACCGGTCGCGTGCACCGTCAGGCGGGCCGAGCAGCTCGCCCTCGCCCGCCCGGAGGACCTTGACCGTCATGCCTCGCCCCCCGATCCCGAGGGGACGCTCCCTCGCCACGGCGTCGGACAGCCTCTGGTGTTGCTAGGGCTCGGCTCAGCCGACGTCAACGTGTCCGCTGACGTTCCGGAAGTGCCGCCGAGCGGCGGGCAGCGGCGCGAGTGGGTCCCCGCGGACGCCCGACGGAGACGCGCGGCCGCGTCCTGGTGCCAGACTGGTCCGGTCGACCAGGGCCGAGCAGGCGGCTCCGGGCGCCGGGAGGACTCCCTCCTCCCGCGACGACCGCCGTCCGGCTCGAGCCGAGGGGCCTTCCCGTGGACGACCAGCGACCGCCACTCGGCACCGGGGGTGTGGCGCGGGCGGGGACGAGCGTGTGGGCGCGGCGCCCACCTCCGGCACCCTGGCCCGGCCGGCCGGCGACGTGGCCCGAGCAGCCGGACACCCCTGCGGCGCTGGCCGGTCTGCGCCGCCGCCTGCGCTCGGCCATCGACGACGGCGGGCTGCCGGCGGGGTGCGACGGCGGCGAGCGGCTGCTGCTGGTCACCGAGGAACTGGTGTCCAACGCGCTGCGGCACGGCCGCCCGCCGGTGGGTGTCACGGTCACCGCGCCGCGGCTCGGCTGGCTGGTGGCCGTGAGCGACACCGCCACCGACCTGCCGCCGGTCCCGGCGATCGGGCGGGACCCCGCGCACGGCGGCACGGGCCTGTCCCTGGTGGCACGGGTGTGCGGCGCGCACGGCTGGGTCGCCGAGGACGACGGCAAGGTCGTCTGGGCGCGGGTGCCCTACCTCGAGCTGCTCCGGACCGACCGGGTCGACCGGGCCACCGAGCGGGCCGTCCGCCTGGCCGAGGACCTCGCCGAGACGGCGGTCGAGGCCGCCAGGACCCTCGAGACGCTGGCCGGACAGGCGGACTCGGCCGGTCGGACCGACGTCGCGCGCCGGTTCCGGAGCGCGGCCAGGCGGGCCCGCCTGGAGGCCGAGCGGGCGCGCTGGACGGTCATCACCGCGCCCCGCCCGGCGGCCGGACCCCGCGCGCGCTGACCCTCCCCTGGCCGACGGGCCGCGGTCGGTGCGGCCGCGGGCCGGCCGCTCCGGTCCGGAGCGCCGGGGCGAGTCCCGTGAGGTCGAGCATCCGCCGGGCCGGTCCGGTCGCCGGGAGCAGGAAGTCCAGGTCGCCGTGGATCCCGGCGCGGTCGGCGACCTCGAGCAGCAGTCCGGCGCCGACACTGGTGATCCAGCCCAGCCGGGTGAGGTCGACGGTGACCGGGCGGGAGTCGGCCAGTTCGGCCAGGAGGCGCTCCCGGATCGCGCGGGTCCCGGCGAGGTCCAGGTCCCCGGCCAGCGCGAGGCACCGGCGGCCCTGGACGTCGGTGACCTCCATCGCGGCCGGCTGCTCGTCGGGCCGCTGCACCACGCGGACCTCCTCCACGGCGGCCCGGCGGCGGGGTGCCTCCGGTCGCGGAGCGAGGGGGACCCGGAACCGGAGCGTGGTGCCGGCGGGCCCGGCGGAGAGGTCCACGTCGTCGGCGAGGACGGAGACGATCTGCAGTCCGCGGCCGCGGGAGCCGGGGTCGGCCGGGGGCCGGCGCCAGGTGCCGGTGTCGGCGACCGAGACCGCGACGCCGGCGCCGGCGCCGTCGAGGCCGAGCTCGACGACGACCCGGCCGGGGCCGTCCGCGTCGCGGTAGGCGTGCTCGGCGGCGTTCCCGGTCGCCTCGCCGACGGTCAGCAGGAGGTCCTCGACCGCACCGGCGGGCAGGCGCGCGTCGAGGGCCCAGCGCCGCACCGCCCGGCGCACCTGCGCCAGCCGCACGGGCTCGGCGGGCAGGTCCAGCCGCAGCGGCGCGGGCAGGAGCCGGACCGCGACGACCGCGACGTCGTCGTTGCTGCCGTTCCCGTCGACGAGGTCACCGAGGACGCCGTCGACGAGTGCCGGCAGCGGATCCGACCGCCGGGCGGTGACGGCGGCTGCGAGCCGGTCGAGCCCGTCGTCGAGAGTGGCGCCGCGCCGCTCGACCAGCCCGTCGGTGTAGAGCACCAGCGTCGCTCCCGGCGACAGGGTGCGGGTCGCCTCCCGGCGGGGTCCGGAGGGCGGCAGGCCCAGCGCCGGGCCCAGCCCGCCGTCGAGGTAGTCGGAGCGGCCGGTGACCCCGCCGCCGTCGGCCAGCAGCGGCGGGGGGTGACCGGCGCAGCTGTAGGCGAGCCGGCCGGTGTCCGGCTCCAGCCGCAGGCAGGCGACGGTGCTCACCCGCGCCCCGGCGACGTGGCCGGCGAAGCGGTCCAGGACGTCCAGCGCCCGCGCGGGTGGGAGTCCCGCGAGCAGCAGGCCGGCCAGCGCGCTGCGCAGCTGGCCCATCACGGCCGCAGCCGGGGCGCCGTTGCCGACGACGTCCCCGACGGCGACCGCGACCGCACCGCCGGGCAGCGGCAGGACGTCGTACCAGTCCCCACCGGCGGAGGTGCCCTGCACCGCGGGCAGGTAGCGGGCGGTGACCGCCAGCCGGTCCAGCACCGGGAGCCGACCGGGCAGCAGGCTGCGCTGCAGCGTCTCGGCCATCACCCGCCGCACGTCGGCCAGTGCGGCGCGCTCGAACGCGACCGCCACCTGGTCGGCGACGCCGAGCAGGAACCCGCGCTCGTCGTGGTCGAAGGGCCTCGGCGCCCGGAAGGTGACGGCGAGCGCACCGACCAGCCGGTCGCCGACGAGCAGCGGCAGCGCGGCGACGCCCTGGGTGTGGTCGGACATGCTGTCGGCCACGGCGGGATAGCGGTCGACCACGGTGGCCCGGTCGGGCAGCCAGACCGGCCGGCGGGTGAGCGCGGCGTCGCCGAGCGGCGACGACGGCGTCAGCCGGATGGTGGTGTAGGGATCCCAGCGCCCGGCCGGGGCGCCGACGACGTCGATCGTGTGCAGCAGCCCGTCGTCGCCGAGCGTGCAGACGGCGACGGCGGAGGCGCCGAGCACGTCGCGGAGCCCGGTGGTGAGGGCGGCCGCCGCCTCGGCCACCGTGCCGGCTGCCGAGAGCGCCACGGTGATCTCGTGCAGCTGCCGTCGCCGGGCGGCCAGGCGCTCGGCGGCCACCATCGTCGCCAGGCGCTGACCCAGGTCGGCGCCGAGCGCGACGTCGGCTCGGTCGTACCGGCCCGGGACCCGCGCGGTCAGGGTGAGCAGTCCGACCACGGCGCCGCCGTCGACCAGTGGCGCGGTGAGCCAGCTGACGCCGCCGAGCGCGCTGAGGGCGGCGAACTGGGACTCGTCGGTCGTCGCGGCGCGGAGCAGCTGATCCGTGACCTCGGGGACGGTGAACGCCTGGCCGCTGCGGAGCTCGGCGGCGAACTCGTCGGGCACCCGCACCGACCCCAGGGCGCGGACCGGGCCCGCCAGACCGGCGGGGGCGACCGCCACCGGCCGGTACCGCTCGTCGTCGCCGCGCAACCACACCGCGGCCCAGTCGGCCAGGTCGGGCACCAGCAGGCCGGTGACCGTCGCGAGCCGTTCCTCCACGCTGCCGGGACCGGCGAGCACCCGGCCGGCCGCGGCGAGCAGCTCCGCGGCCCGCTCACGGCGCTTCGAGTCGGTGACGTCCACGAGGACCGAGTGCAGGGCGGTCGCGGTCCCGCTCCCGTCGCGGGCGACGTGCGCCAGGTGCTGCAGCCACACCCACCGCCCGTCGGCGGCCCGGACCCGGTACGTGAGGGACAGGTCCTCGCCGTCGGCGATGGCGGCGCGCACGGCGGCGAGCACCTCGTCGGCGTCGTCCGGGTGGAGGATCCGCTGCCAGAGGCCGGGTTCGTCCAGCCACTGCCGGACCGGGTAGCCCAGCACCTCCTCGGCCCGGGCGTTGACGAACCGGAAGCGCCAGGTCACCGGGTCGCGCTCCCACACGATCGCGTTGAGTCCGGCGACCATCGCCCGCATCCGGGCCGCGTTCGCCTCGGCGGCGCGGCGGGCTGTCTGTGCGGCCCCGTCGGGCCCACCGGCCGGTCCGCCCTCCTCGCGGACCCCGGCAGGATCGACGGTGGCACCGGGGCCGGGCTCCGGCGGGACGTGCGCGACGGTCCTGTGTGCTCCGGGATCGTGCTCTGCCACCGTTGGGCTCCTCGTCCGACCCCGCGACGGTCGGTGCAGGACGTCTCCGACGGCCGCCGCGAGGAGCTTCCGCAGCCCTGGTGGGCGCGCGACCAGCGCGCCTAGACTGCGCCTACGGTCAGCAGTGGTCGTCCTGGGCGGGCACCGCGCGACGCCGGCCTGGCGGTCGGCAGCGCAACGGTGTGGGGCGGTCGCAGGTGGCACCGCGGACCTACCCGGGCTCGGCGGTCGGAAACGCCCGCCGCTGAGCCGCCGCTCGGGGAGTGACCCGCCCGTTCCGGAGCCGCACCGGCACAGCCGGCTGCACCGCCGTCCCCCGCAGGGTGTCCCGGCCGTGTCGTGGCGCCGGAGGTCAGGATGACGCGCGTGCCCGTGCCCTGGCGGCTGGTGCTGCTCGTCGCCGCCGGGTATGCCGCCGGGTCGCTGACGTCCTTCCTGCTGTTCGAGTCGTCGAGCACGGGTGCGGTCCTGTTCCTGCCGGCCGGGGTGACCTTCTCCGCCCTGGTGCTCACCGACCGGCGGCGGTGGCCGTGGGTCCTGGCCACCGCCGCGCTGGTCGAGGTGGCCGTCGACCGGACCCAGGGCATCGGCCCGGTCGCGGCCTGGGGGTTCGCGCTGGCCAACACCGCCGAGCCCCTCGTCGGCGCCACCCTGTTCCGCCGGTTCGCCCCGGACCCGGACCTGAGCCGTCGTCGCGACCTCGGGGCCTTCCTGGCCTGCGGCGTGGTGGCCGGCCCGCTCGTGGGCGGGGTGATCGGCTCGCTGACCATCCGCCTCTCGCAGGGGCCCACGGTGCTCGACGGCCTGGTGCCGTTCTGGGCCGGCGACGGGCTGGGGGTGCTGGTCGTGGGCGGCGCCGTGCTGACCTGGCGGCTGGACCGCGGCCGGCCCGGCGCCCCCGGTCCGGTCCGGCGCGCACTGCTCCTGCTGGGCACCGCCGGGGTGACGGTGGCCGTCTTCTGGCCGGTGGTCCTCCCGCTGGCGTACCTGACGATCCCCTGGCTCTTCTGGTTGGCCGTCCGGCACGGCGTCGCCGTCGTCACCGAGGCCGGCCTGGTGGTCGCGGTCACCGCCAACGTCATGACCGTGGTCGGGCGCGGCCCGTGGGCACCGCTGAGCGACACACCGCGGATGGAGGCCGCCCTCCTGCAGCTGTTCATCGCCGTGGCCGTCCTCGGCGCCTGGTTGCTGGCCGTGGAGATCGCCGAGCGGGACCGCGCCCGGTCGGTGTCCCGGCGGGAGACCGCCGCGCGGCGCCGGGTGGAGGCCCTCCAGACCGTGACCGCCGGGCTGGGGACCGCCGCGACCACCGACGCCATCGCCGAGGTGCTCGTCCGCTCCGGCATCGGCCTGCTCGCCGACTCCGGCGCCGTCGGGGTGGCCGACCGGGACGGCTCCCGGCTGCGGGTCTGGACCACGGCCGGGCCGGGCGTCACCGACGTGCCGCTGGACGACCCGTCACCGCTGACGACCGCCGCCCGACGCCACGCCCCGGTCCGCGTCTGGGCTCCCGCCGCGCTCGCGGTCCCGGCCCGGGTGTCCGGCACGACGTTCGGGGCACTGGAGTTCCGGTTCACGGACGAGCACGCGATCGACGACGACGTCGTCGCGATGTCCCGCACGCTCGCCGGGCTCATGGCCCCCGCGCTGCACCGGGCGCGGCTGTACGAGGAGGAGCGGGAGGTGGCCCACCAGCTGCAGCAGTCCCTCCTGCCCGTCGTGCCCGGCGAGCTGCCCGGGGCGGGGTTCGCGGGCTGCTACCGCCCGGCCGACGAGCACCACGACATCGGTGGCGACTGGTACGACGCGTTCGCGCTGTCCGGCGGCCGGGTCGGGTTCGCCGTCGGCGACGTCGTCGGCCACGACCTGCGCGCCGCCGCCGCGATGGGGCGGCTCCACTCGGCGCTGAGCGTCCTGGCCGCCGCGCCGCACGACGGCCCGGCCGCGGTCCTCGACGCGCTCGACCGGGCGTCGTGGACGATCCCGGGCGCGGGGCTCACCACGATCGGCTACGGCGAGTACGACCCCGCCACCGGCCGGCTGCAGTACGCGTGCGCGGGCCACCCGCCGCCGCTGCTGGTCAGCGACCACCACGCGCAGTTCCTCACCGGCGGGCGGTCCCGGCCGCTCGCCGCCGCCAGCGAGCCGCGCCCGGAGGCCACCGTCGACGTCCCACCCGGCTCCATGCTGCTGTGGTACTCCGACGGCCTCGTCGAGCGCCGCGACGCCGACCTCGACGCGGGCCTGGACCGACTGGCGTCGGTCGCCGGCCGCCTCGACGGCGCCTCCCCGCAGGCCTGGTGCGACGCGGTGATGGAGCAGCTGACCGGCGGCCAGCAGCTGCACGACGACGTCGTCCTCATCTGCCTGCGGCTGCAGCCGTCCGCGCTGGACCTCGCCCCCGGCGCGTCCGCCGTGCGACCCGGCTCCTCCGCCGCGGTCGGTGCCGTTCCCTCACCGGTCGGCGTCGAGCCCGACGCGGCCGACGGTGAGCCGACCCGGTTCCCCTCGTGACCTGCGTTCGTCCCCGGCCGGGTCCCGGCCGGCGAGGAGCCTGGCCTCGTGCTGTTCGGCAAGCAGCGCGCACAGCTCCGGCCGGCTGTGCACCCCCAGCTTGGCGAAGACGGATGCGACGTGCCCGCGCAGCGTGTGTGGGGAGATCCACAGGGCATGGGCGATGTCGGCGGTGGCCTCCCCACGCAGCAGCAGCTGGGTCACCTCGCGCTCGCGAGGGGTGAGCTCGGCGAGGGCGCAGATGAGCGGCGCGACCTCGCTGCGCCGGGCGGGCTCGAGGACCACCGCCACCCGTTCGGTACCGCCATCCGGGGGGTCCAGGCACGCAGCGTGCACGCTGAGGTGCCGCCCGCTGCGGCCGCGGACCTGCGCGCGCGCCGGACGGCCGGCGTCCCCACCGGCGGCCAGCCGCCGGGCCCGTGCGGCGACGGCGTAGACGACGCTCGGCAGCGGCAGCTCCTCCACCGGCAGTTCGGCCAGCCACCGCTCGGCCGGGCCGGTGACCGCGTGGACGTCCCCTCGGTCGAGGAGTACGACCCCGGGCGCCTCCGGAGGCTCACCCGGTCGGTCGGCGTCCCGGACGGCGAGCGAGGTCCGCAGGGCCGCCCCCACGTGCCCGGCCACGCGCGCCAGCAGCACCTCGTCGGCCACGGCGAACGGCGGCGCGTCCGCACCGCGGGTGAGGCAGACCGCACCCCAGCACTGCCCTCCCGCGCGGAACACGGCGCGCAACTCGTCCCCGAACCCCTGCGGCGCGTAGAGGGCGCGGTAGCGGGCGCTGCGGCCCAGGTCCCCGTGCGTGGCCGCGCTGAGCCGCGACACCGGGCGGCGCCGGTGCGCCAGCGCCACGAAGCGGTTCACGTCGTCGCTGCACCACTCGTGCTCGATCAACCGGCGCTGCAGGACCGGGTCGACGCCGTCGGCCAGGATCGCCGTCCCCAGCAGCGTGTCAGGATCCGTGACCAGCCACCCGGCGGCCGCATGGGGGACCGAGCGGCGCACGGCCCGGGCGACGTCGCCGAGCAGGGCCAACGGCGGCTGGACCCGGCCGCAGGCCTGCAGGACCGCACCGGTGGCGGACGGCGACGGCGCCGCCGGCGGGGCCGCGCTCATCCCCCCACGGTCCACCTGCCGGGGGCTGCTGTCACCCCCGTCGGGCGACCCGGCGGCGCCGAAGACCCCCCGGCTGCGGGGTGGAACACGGCCGCCCGACCGCCGAGGCTGACCCCGGCATACCGCGAGGAGGGGACATGTCCACCGACACCGCGACCCCACCGGTACCGGACCGGCACGACGGGCCCGGGACGCGCACGACCGTGGTGGTGATCGGCGGCGGGGCCACCGGCCTGGCCGTCGCGGCCGCCCTGACCCGTCGTGCGGTCCCCACCGTGGTCCTCGAGCGAGGCAGCGCGGCCGGCGCCGCCTGGCGCAGCCGCTACCGGTCCCTGCGGCTCAACAGCGGGCGGGCCTGGTCGACCCTGCCCGGCCTGCGCTACCCGCACGGGGTGCCCGTCTTCCCCCGGCGCGACGACGTGGTCGCCTACCTGGCGGCCTACCGCGTCCACCACGGCATCGACCTGCGCACCGGCGTCCGGGCCCTCCGGCTGGACCGGGCCGACGGCCGCTGGACCGTCACCACCACCACGGGGCCGGTGACCGCGACCCAGGTGGTCGTAGCGACCGGCCTGCTGGCCCGGCCCGTCCTGCCCGACGAGCTGACGACCCCGCCGGGTCCGCCGGTCGTGCACTCGGCCGACTACGTCGACGCGACCCCCTACCGAGGCCGGAGCGTGCTGGTGGTCGGCGCCGGCTCGTCCGGGATGGAGGTGGCCCACGACCTTGCCGCGGGTGGAGCCCGGCGGGTGCTGCTGTCGGTCCGGACACCGCCCAACGTGCTGCCCCGGTCCGTCGGGGGCCTGCCCGGCGACCCGGTGGTCCACCTGCTGTGCAGGCTGCCGCCGCGCCGCGCCGACGCGGTGGCGAACCAGGTGCGGCGGCTCACGCTGGGGGATCTGCGGGGCGTCGGCCTGCCGGTGCCCGCCGATGGGCCGTTCACCCGGATGCGCCGGCCGGGGGACGCCGGTCCGACCGTCGTCGACCGTGCCGTCGTCAGGGACCTCCGTGCCGGACGGATCACCGTGGTGCCGGCGGTGGAGCGCCTCGGCGAGGACGGCGCGCACCTGGCCGGCGGACGGACCGAGCAGGTGGACGCCGTCGTCGCCGCCACCGGCTTCCGCCCCGACCTGGACCCCTCGTCGGCCACCTCGGCGTCCTGGACGGGCACGGCGTCCCCCGGGCCCTCGACGCCCGACCGGCGCTGCCCGGGCTGCGCTTCGTCAACTTCGGCATGCGCCCCGGCCTGCTGGCGGCCGCGGGTCCCCGGGCCACCGCGGCCGCAGCGGCGGTCCTCCGCGAGGTGTCGCCGCGGCGCTGACCCGGAGGCCGCTGCAGACCGGGCCCGGGGCAGGGGCCGTCGGACGGCGCCCCGGTGGACGAGGACGACGTCGCGCGGGACGTGGTCTCCTCGTGCGCGGACCCCGACGGCCGGCGCGCGCAGGTCTGCCGGGAACGGTCGACGCCGGGGATCCGCCTCAGGACCGGCTGGTCAGCCGGAGCAGGACCCCGATCACCGTCCCGACCGTCGCGTGGCCGACCACGCCGCGGACGTGGCTCACCAGCGGGTAGGCGGTCATCGTCGACAGCGACGTGCCCTCGTCGACCAGCAGGAAGGCCCCGGCCCCGACCAGCGGGCCGGCGACCATCGGTTGCACCCCCCGCCGCACCAGGGCCGCCGCGATGACCCCGTAGGTCACGCCGAACGTGCGGTGCACGGCCAGCCCGACCCGGCCCGCCGTCGCCTCGTCGACGTCGCGACCCGTGGCGCGGCCGAGCTGTGTGCCCAGCTGGACCAGCATCCCCCCGGGGGCGATCTCCTGCTCGCGCTTCCTCGACGCCTCGCTCTGCCGGCCGTGGAACCAGGTCGTGACGGCGTCCATGGTCCGGCTGGCCGCGTACCCGGCCAGCGCCCCGGTCCAGAGCAGGCTGCGGTCCCGTGTCATGGCCGACACCGTGGCCTCCCGGCACCGCCGTGGGGGGCCGTCGACGACCGCCGCGGCCTCCGCAGCCGTCGTCCCGAGCGCGTCAGGACGGTCGGTGCCCGGCGCCTACGCACGGTCAGCCCCCGCGTCCGTCCGGTCCGCGACCGGCGGGCGTGCACCTCCGCGGAGGTGCCCGGCTGGGGACCGGTCTTCCGGTGACCTTCCCCGGCCTCCTGCTCGCGGAAGGACGGTGGAAGGCGCCGTTCCTAACTTCCTCGGCGTGAGGCCACCCGGGCCTCCCGACACCGAGGAGCACATCCGACATGACCACCACCGAGACCGCCCGCCCGGCCCGCAACGGCGTGGACGTGCCGACCCTGTTCGCCACGATCGACGCGGTGAAGGGCACCCCGGAGATCGCCCGCTTCCGCTTCCGCGCCGACAACCGCTGGGTCGCCGGCACGCACAGCCGCAGCACCCTCTCCGGGTTCTACGGCGCGATGCAGGAGATGACCCACGATCAGGAGCACACCTGCGACGCCGACCACCCCGCGGTGCTCGTCGGCCAGGACAACGGCCCCACCCCGGTCGAGTTCCTGCTGCACGCGATCGCCGCCTGCCTGACCGCCGGCCTGGTCAACATCGCCTCGGCCCGCGGCATCGACCTGTCCGAGGTGACCTCGACCGTCGAGGGCGACATCGACCTGCGCGGCATCCTCGGGACCTCCGACGAGGTCCGGAACGGCTACTCGGCCATCCGCGTCCACTTCGACGTCCGCGGCGACGCCCCCGAGGAGCAGCTGCGCGAGCTCGTCGAGCAGTCCCGCCGCCGGTCGGCCGTCTACGACGTCCTCACCAACGGCGTGCCGGTGCACGTCGACGTCGCCACCGCCTGACCCGCCCGGGCCGGCCGCGACCGAGGGAGGACAGGACCATGAACGCCGTCGACACCGTCGTGGTCGGGGCCGGCCACGCCGGGCTGGCGATGAGCGCCCACCTGACCGCGCGCGGACGGGACCACGTCGTCCTCGACCGCGGCCGGACCGCCGAGCGGTGGCGCAGCGAGCGCTGGGACTCGCTGCGCCTGCTCACCCCCAACTGGATGACCCGGCTGCCGGGCTACGAGTACGGCGGCCCGGACCCGGACGGGTACATGACGGCGGCCGAGCTCGCCGAGCTGCTGGACCGCTACGCGACCGCCTTCGAGCTGCCGGTCGTGGAGGACACCCCGGTCCTCGCCGTGGAGGCCGCCGACGACGGCTTCCGGGTGGTCACCGGCGGGGACACCTGGCGGGCCGCCAACGTCGTCGTCGCCACCGGCGCCTGCGACGTGCCCGCCGTCCCGGCGGTCGCGGCCGGCCTGTCCCGGTCGGTCGTCCAGGTCCCGGCGGCGGCCTACCGCAACCCCGGGCAGCTGCCGCCCGGCGGCGTCCTGGTCGTCGGCGCCTCCGCCTCGGGTCTGCAGATCGCCGACGAGCTCGCCCGCGCCGGCCGCGAGGTGGTGCTCGCGACCGGGTCGCACACCCGGCTGCCGCGCCGCTACCGCGGGATGGACGTCCTGTGGTGGCTCGAGGCGGTCGGGACGCTCGACCGCGGCGTCGACGAGGTGCCGGTGCGCGCCCGCCGCGAGCCCTCCCTGCAGCTGGTCGGCCGCCCCGACGCCGCCGACCTGGACCTGGGGACGGTGCGCGCCGCGGGGGTGCGGGTGGCCGGCCGGCTCACCGCGGCGGACGGCGCGGTCGTCTCCTTCGACCGCTCGCTCGCCGGCACCGTCGCCGTCGCGGACGACCGGCTGCGCCGCCTGCTGCAGCGCCTCGACGGGTACGCGGCGGCCACCGGCCTCGACCGCGAGGTTGGCGAGCCCGACCCTCCGGCGCCGCTCGCCCTCGACGACGGCCCGGCGCGGCTCGACCTCGCCGCAGCGGGAGTGGGCACCGTCGTCTGGGCGACCGGCTACCGCTGCGACCACCGCTGGCTGCCCGCCGCGGCGCTGGACGGGACGGGGCAGGTGCGGCAGCGGTACGGCACCACGCCGCTGCCCGGGCTGTTCACCGTCGGCCAGCGCTTCCAGACCCGCCGCAACAGCACCTCCGTCGGCGGCTCCCGGCACGACGCGGCCCTGGTCGCCGCGCACCTGGACGCCGTCCGTCCCGCCCGGCGCCGCGCCGGCGTGCCCCTGCGGGGCCGGTCGTGAGCGCCCGCCACGACGTCGTGGTCGTCGGCGGGCGCGTGGCCGGCGCCTCGACGGCGCTGCACCTGGCCCGGCGGGGGCTGCGCGTCCTCGTCCTGGACCGCGGCGCGTACGGCAGCGACACCGTCTCCACCCACGCCCTCATGCGGACCGGCGTGGTGCAGCTCAACCGCTGGGGCCTGCTCGGCCGGCTGGTGTCGGCGGGCGTCCCGCCGGTGCGCACGACCACCTTCCACCACCTGAGCGGGGACACCCGCATCACGCTGCGGCCGGCGGCCGGCGTCGACGCGCTCTACGCCCCGCGGCGCACGACCCTCGACGCGCTGCTGGTCGACGCCGCGGTGGAGGCCGGGGCCGAGGTCCGGCACGGGGTGCGGGTCACCGGCCTGCTCCGCGACGCCCGGGGCCGGGTCACCGGCGTGCACGGCGAGGACCGCGACGGCGCCCGGTTCGAGGTGCCGGCCGGCATCACCGTGGGCGCCGACGGGGTCCGCTCCGCCGTCGCCCGCTGGGCCGGCGCGCCCGTCGACCGGCAGGGCCGCGGCGCCTCGGGGGTGGTGTACGGCTACCTCGCCGGCCTCCCCGCCGACGGCTACGAGTGGTTCTACGGGCACCGCGCCTCGGCCGGCCTCATCCCCACCGAGGACGGCCTGGTCTGCGTCTTCGCCGGGACGTCGGCGCAGCGCTTCCGGGAGCTGCCGGGCACGGCGGCCGACCGCTTCGGCGCGCTGCTGACCGCGGTCTCCCCCGCGGCCGCCGAGCGGGTGGCGGCGGCGCGGCCGGTGGGCCGGCTGCGCGGCTTCGGCGGCGTCCCCGGGTTCCTCCGCCGCGCCGGCGGCCCGGGCTGGGCGCTGGTCGGCGACGCGGGGTACTTCAAGGACCCGCTGAGCACCCACGGGATGAGCGACGCCCTCCGCGACGCCGAGCTGCTGGCCCTCGCCCTGACCGACGCCCTGTCCGGCCGGGTGCCGGAGGCGGCCGCCCTCGCGGCGTTCCAGTCGCAGCGCGACCGGCTCTCCGACGCCCTGTTCACCGTCACCGAGCGGGTCGCCGCCCACGACTGGACCGAGGAGGAGCTGCGCCGGCTGCTGCGGGAGCTCAGCGCCGCGATGAGCGACGAGATCGACGCCCTGCTGGCCCTCGACCGGCCTCCTGCCACGGCCGTCGCATGAGGACCCCCGCAGCCTCAGGGCACGGTGCGGAGGAAGCGCCGCACCTCGGCGTCGAACGCGTCGGGGGCCTCGAGGTTGACGACGTGACCGGTGCCGGGGAGGACCACCAGCCGGGACCCGGGGATCGCGGCGTGCAGCGCCTCGGCCACCGGTCGCGGCGCCCGCACGTCCGCGGAGCCGTGGAGCAGCAGCGTCGGGACGGTGACGGTCGGCAGCACGTCGCGCAGGTCAGCGTCGGCGAACGCCGTGAGCATGGACCGCGTCCCGGCCGGGCGGACGTCGAGCACGACGCCGCGGACGAGGTCGAGGGTCTCCTGCGGCACGGGGCCGGCGAAGAACCCGGGCAGGTAGTCGTCGACCCACTCGGCCGGCGGGCGGTCGAGCTCGGCGCGCACCCGCCGCAGGCGGGCCTCCACCTCCTCGCGGGGCAGCGACCCCCGCCACCCGGCGTAGGCCGAGGCGAGCACCAGGGACCTGACCGACTCCGGATGGCGTCGCCACACCGCGAGCGCGAGGACGCCGCCGGCGGACAGGCCGCACAGGTGCACCCGGCCGAGCCCGAGCGCGCCGACGAGCGCGGCCACCGCGTCGGTGTACTCGTCCAGGGTCAGGTCCGCCGGCGGGTCGGGGGACGCGCCGCAGCCGGGCGCGTCCCACGCGACCACGTCGAACTCGTCCGACAGCCCCGCGAGCTGCGGCCGCCACTCCCGCCCGTCGCTCCAGGCACCGTGCAGGAGCAGCAGGGGCGGCCCCGCCCCCGCGCGGTGGTAGGCGATGGTCCGTCCGCCGGCCTCGACGACGTCCACGGCAGCCCCTCGACGATGCCGCCGGCCGGTGCCGCCGGCCGGCCGTGCCGGTCCCGCCGGTCGGGACGCACGGGAGGGCGGCCCGACGCGTGCCGAGCGTCCCACCCGGGCCGGCGGCCGTCGAGGCGCCGGCCCGTGGCGAGCGCACGACGACCCTGGCGCGGGAGACACCCGACGCGGGATGCTCCCTGATCGACCCGGGCGCAGGCCGGCCCGGACGGGGGGACCGCCCGGGCCGGCACCGGACACCGACGACGACGACGGAACGGACCACCGATGGTGGACGTGCAGATCACCCTCCTGGGCCGCTTCACGGTCACCGTGGACGGCCGCGAGGTCCCCGACGCCGCGTGGACGCGGCGCTCGGCGTCCGCGCTGGTGAAGCTGCTGGCCCTCGCGCCGGGGCGCAGCCTGCACCGCGAGCGGGTCCTCGACGCGCTGTGGCCGGACCTGTCCCCCGAGGACGCCTCGCCCCGGCTGCACACGGCCGCGCACTACGCCCGGCGCGCCCTCGGGGACCGCGCCGCGGTGGTGCTGCGCGGCGACACCGTGAGCCTGCTGCCGGGCGCCGGCGTCGAGGTGGACGCGGAGCGCTTCCTGCGGCTGGCCCGGGCGGCGGTCGCCTCTGGCGCAGCGGCCGACGTCGAGGCCGCGCTGGCCGCGCACGGCGGCCCACTGCTGCCCGACGACCCGTTCGAGCCGTGGACCGAGGCCGACCGGGACGCCGTCCGCCAGGCCCACCTGGACGCGCTGCGGGCCGGCCGGCGCTGGACGGACCTGCTCCGGATCGAGCCGGCGGACGAGGAGGCCCACCTGGCGCTGGTGCAGGCCGCCGCCGACCGCGGGGACCGGCGCGGGGCGCTGCGGCAGTTCGAGCGGCTGGACCGGGCGCTGCGCGCCGAGCTCGGGGTGGGCCCCTCGGCCGAGGCCCTCGCGCTGCGCGACCGGCTGGCGGGCGACTCCCCGGGTCCGGCCGCCGGCCCCCGCCTGCCCCGGCTGGTCGGCCGGCAGGCCGTCCTGGACCGGCTGGACGGGGCGCTGCGGGAGGCCCGGGCCGGGCGGGGGACGACGGTCCTGGTCAGCGGCGCCGCCGGCGCGGGGACCTCGGCCGTGCTCGGCTGGGTCCGCGCCCGTGCGGCGGCCGAGGGGGCGCGGGTGGGCGCGGGGGCGAGCTCCGACGCCGAAGGTGGGTGGCCCTACGCCCCGGTGCTGGAGGCGCTGTCGGACCTCTGCCGGCGGCACCCGACGCTGCTGGACGGGCTCGACGACGCCTTCCGGCAGGAGATCGAGCGGGCGCTGCGCGGCGGCGAGCTGACCTGGTCCGGGGAGGGCGGGCACCAGCGGCTGTTCGTCTCGGCCGCCGAGCTGCTCCGGCTGGCCGCGGGCGGCGGCGGCGCCGTCCTCACCGTCGACGACCTGCACGAGGCCGACGACGGCAGCCTGCGCCTGCTGCACTACCTCGCCCGGGTCGCGCCCACCGAGCGGGTGCTGCTCGTCGCCGGGCACCACGACGTCCCCCGCGACAGCCGGCTGGGCCGGGTGCGGGAGAGCATGCTGCGGCGGCACCCGGCGGTCGACCTGCGGCTGCCGGCGCTCCCGCCGGCCGGCACGGCCGCCCTGCTCGCCGCGCACCTCGGCGCCCCACCCGCCGAGCGGCTGGCCCGCGAGGTGCACGACTGGTCCGGCGGCCTCCCCGGCCGGGTCGTCGCCCTCCTCCCGGGGATCGGCACGGGCGACGCGTGGCGGCTGCCGGTCGGCCGGCTGCTGGCCGCCTGCCCGCCGGGGACCGAGGAGGTGCTGCGTCGGGTCGCCGTCGCCGGGGGGACGGTGGACACCGACGAGTTCGTCGCGCTGTCCGGCGTCGACGAGGAGACGGCGTTCGGCCACCTCGACGCCGTGCTGGCGGCGGGGCTGCTCGAGCCGGCCGACGTCGGCTACCGGTTCCGCACCGACCGCGTCCGCGAGCGGCTGCTCGCCGACCTCCCGCCGCACCGGCTGCAGCGGCTCCACCGGGACGCGGCGGCGGCGCTGCAGGCGGTGGGCGCCGCGCCGGCCCGCGTGGGGGCCCACCTGATGCGCGCCGGCGACGCCGCGGCCGCCGTCCCGCACCTGCTGACCGCCGCGGAGACCAGCGCCGCCCTCGGCGCCCACCGTGACGCGCTCGACCTCGTCGAGCAGGTCCGCGAGGCCGCCGCCGGGCCCGACCGCGCCCGGATGCTGGCGCTGCGCGCCGACCTGCTGATGGCCGTCGGGGACGGCGGCGCGGTCGCGGCCTGCCGGGAGGCCGTCGCGGCCGCCGAGGGAGACGCCCGCCGGGTGCTGCTCGCCCGGCTGGCGCAGGCGGCGAGCATGGACGGCGACCTGGACACCGCCACGGACGCGCTCAGCGGCCTGCAGCCCGACGGCGGCGCGGCCGACAGCGCCATCCTCCTGGCCCGCGGCAACCTCGCCTGGTTCTCGGGCGACCTCGAGGGGGCGCGCGCCGCGGCCGACGAGGCACGGCGGCGGCTCGGCGCCGCGACCGACTGGCGCCTGCTGGACCTGGTGGCCCTGCAGGGCCTCATCGCGCACAACGGCGGGCAGTGGTTCCGCCGGCTGCGGCACGAGCTGCAGCGGACCCGGGAGGCCCCGGCGATCGCCACCGCCGTCTTCGACGCCCACCTGTGCGTGGCCGAGTACCTCCTCTACGGGCCCACCCCGTACGCCGAGGTCATCGCACTCGGGCGGGCTCTGCGCGAGACCGCTGAGCGGGCCGGGGCCCTGCGCGCCGTCGCGTTCGCCTGCGCGCTCACCGGCGAGGCGGCGCTGCTGTCGGGCGACCTGGCCACCGCCGAGCACGACCTGCGGGAGGCGGCCGACCTGCACGCCGAGATCGGCGCCCCCGCCGGGGAGGCCCACTCGCTGCAGCGCCTCGCCGAGCTGCGCGTGCACCAGGGCGACCGCGCCGGCGCCCGCCGGCTGCTGCAGCAGGCCCTGCCGCTGGCCCGGTGGTCGCCGATCCCGATGCACCTGCTCCAGCGCATCCACGGCACCGCGATCCTCGCCGCGGAGTCCCCGGAGGAGGCCCACGCGGCGGTCGGGCGG
The DNA here is from genome assembly GCF_054050255.1 of Geodermatophilus sp. SYSU D00700. NCBI lineage: Bacteria > Bacillati > Actinomycetota > Actinomycetes > Geodermatophilales > Geodermatophilaceae > Geodermatophilus > Geodermatophilus sp. SYSU D00700. Next base: position 74,168 of record NZ_JBJGZA010000003.1, read on the forward strand.
GCGGAGGCCACCGTCGGACCGGAGGACCACTGCCACTTCTGCCAGGTCATGGTCTCGGTGCCCGCGGCGATCGCCTGCGCCGACGTCGGCGACGTCGAGGCCGCGCGCGGTCACCTGCGGGCCGCCGAGCGGTCGGCCGCGCTGTGGCAGGGCACCGCGTGGCAGGCGGCGATCCTCGAGGCGCGGGCGCACCTCGCGCACGCCGAAGGGGACCCCGAGGGCGGCCGCCGGCTGCTCGAGCAGGCCGCGGAGTGCTTCGCGACCGCCGGGCAGCCGCTGGACGCCGACCGGTGCCGCGGCCCGCTCGCGGTGCCGGCCGGCAGCACCTGAGGCACCGAGGAGGCATCGACGTGGCACGGGTGTTCCTCGCCGGCGGCACCGGCGTGCTCGGCCGGGCGCTGCTGCCGCTGCTGCTCGCCGCCGGCCACCGGGTCACCGCGACGACCCGCTCCCCCGCCCGGGCCGGGCAGTTGCGCGCCGCGGGTGCCGAGCCGGCCGTCGTGGACGCCTTCGACGCCCCGGCCCTGCGCGCCGCCGTGACCGCCGCGCGCCCCGACGTCGTGCTCCACCAGCTCACCGCGCTCTCCGGGCCGGCGGCCGACTACGGCGCCTGGCTGGCCGACACCAACCGGCTGCGCGCCGAGGTGACCCCCGTGCTCGTCGACGCCGCCCGTGCCGCCGGCGCCCGCCGCGTCGTCGCCCAGAGCGCCAGCTTCACCACCGCCCCCCAGGGTCCCTGGCTGCTCGACGAGGACGCCCCGCCGTACTCCGACGCGCCCGGCGCCCTGCGGGGACACACCGCCGCCGCCCTCGCCCTGGAGCGGGCGGTCCTCGGCACCGACGGGATCGAGGGCGTGGTGCTGCGCTACGGGTTCCTCTACGGCCCCGGCACCGGCTTCGCGCCCGGCGGGGGCTTCGCCGAGGCGGTCCGCGCCGGCCGGCAGCCGGTCGTCGGCGACGGCGAGGGCCGCTACCCCTTCGTGCACGTCGACGACGCCGCCGCGGTCACCGCCGTCGCCGTCGAGCGCGGCGCGCCCGGGGTCTACAACGTCGTCGACGACGACCCGGCGCCGATGCGGGAGTGGGTCCCCTACCTCGCCGGCCTGCTCGGCGCCCCCGAGCCGGCGGTGGTCCCGGTCGACGTCGCCGGGCGGGACCTCGGCCCGCAGACGGTCTACTACGGCACCCAGCTGCGCGGCGCCCGCAACGACCGGGCCCGACAGCAGTTCGGCTGGCAGCCGGCCCACCCCAGCTGGCGGGAGGGCTTCCGCGAGGTCTTCGGGGCCGCACCCGGCGGGGGTCCTGGACCGCCCCGGGTGGGGCGGCCCCGGCACGGGTAGGCGACGGCGGGCCGCCGCGGCGGCCCCGGCCCGACCCCACCGACCCCGGAGGACCCGTCATGCGAGGAACGGTCCTGCACGCCCCCCGCGACGTCCGCGTCGAGGACCGCCCCGACCCGGTGATCGAGCAGCCCACCGACGCCGTGGTCCGCCTGGCCGCCACCTGCGTGTGCGGCTCGGACCTGTGGCCCTACCGCGGTGTCGAGGAGGTGCGCGGGCCCTCGCCCATGGGCCACGAGTACGCCGGCGTCGTCGAGGAGGTCGGCAGCGAGGTCACCACGGTCCGGCCCGGTCAGTTCGTCGTCGGCTCCTTCTTCGCCTCGGACAACACCTGCGAGATCTGCCGCGCCGGCTACCAGACCTCCTGCGTCAACCGGCAGCCCGGCGCGGCCAGCGGCGCCCAGGCCGAGTACACCCGCGTCCCGTTGGCCGACGGCACCCTCGTCGCCACCCCCGACCTCCCGGACGACGACCTCGTGCCGGGCCTGCTCGCCGCCTCCGACGTGCTGGGCACCGGCTGGTTCGGCGCCGTCGCCGCCCAGGCCGGGCCCGGGAAGACGGTGGCCGTCGTCGGGGACGGCGCGGTCGGCCTGCTGGCCGTGCTGGCCGCGCGGCAGCTCGGGGCCGAGCGGGTCGTCGCGATGAGCCGGCACGGGTCGCGGCAGCAGCTGGCCCGGGAGTTCGGCGCCACCGACGTCGTCGCCGAGCGCGGCGACGAGGGTGTGGCGCGGATCCGGGAGATGACCGACGGGCTGGGCGCGCACTCGGTCGTGGAGGCCGTGGGCACCCAGGAGTCGATGATGCAGGCCGTCCGCGCCACCCGCCCCGGCGGGCACGTCGGCTACGTCGGCGTGGCCCACGACGTCGCGCTGCCGGGCGACGAGCTGTTCTTCACCCACGTGCACCTGCACGGCGGGCCGGCCCCGGTGCGCCGCTTCCTGCCCGAGCTCATCGACCTCATCTGGCGGCGCGAGATCGACCCGGGGCGGGTCTTCGACCTCGAGCTGCCGCTGGAGCAGGCCGCGGAGGGCTACCGCGCGATGGACGAGCGGCGGGCGATCAAGACGCTGCTGCGGCCCTGACCGCCGTTGCTCACGAGGCGGAGGGCTTGACGATCCCCCGCTCGTAGGCGAGCACCACGGCCTGCACCCGGTCCCGCAGGCCGAGCTTGGTGAGGACGTTGCTGACGTGGGTCTTGACCGTCGTCTCGCTCAGGACGAGCTCGCCGGCGATCTCGGCGTTGGACAGCCCCCGGGCCACCAGCAGCAGCACCTGGTGCTCCCGCTCGGTGAGCTGGGGGAGCGGCGCGGCCGCCTGTTCCGCGGCCGGGAGCAGCCGGGCGAAGCGGTCGAGCAGCCGCCGGGTGACCCGCGGCGCGACGACGGCCTCCCCCCGGTGCACCACGCGCACCGCGTCGACGAGGTCCTCGGCCGGCACGTCCTTGAGCAGGAACCCCGACGCGCCGGCCCGCAGCGAGTCGACGACGTACTCGTCGTGGTCGTAGGTGGTGAGCACCAGCACGCGGGGAGGCGCGTCGAGCGCGGCCAGCCGCCGGGTCGCCTCGACGCCGTCCATGCGGGGCATGCGGATGTCCATGAGCACCACGTCGGGGCGCAGCGCCCGCACCTGGGAGAGCGCGACCTCCCCGTCGCCGGCCTCGCCGACGACCTCGACGTCCGGCTCGGACTGCAGGATCAGCCGGAAGCCGGTGCGCAGCAACGGCTGGTCGTCGACCAGCAGCACCCGGATGGTCACGCGGCACTCCTCGACGTCGGCAGGGTCGCGGTGACGGCGAACCCGCCCCCGCCGCGCGGACCGGCCCGCAGCCGCCCGCCGTAGGCCGCGACGCGCTCGGCCAGCGAGCGCAGCCCCCGGCCCCCGGGTCCGCCGTCGCGGGCGCCGCGGCCGTCGTCCTCGACCGCGAGCGACAGGCTCCCGGGACGCCAGTGCAGCACGATCGTCGCCGCGGCGCGGCCGGCGTGCTGCTGGCAGTTGCGCAGCGCCTCCTGGACCAGGCGGTAGGCGGTGAGCGCGACGCCGGGCTCCACCTCGGCCGCGGTCCCGATGGACACCAGCTCGACCGGCATGCCGGCGGCCCGCACCGAGGCCACCAGGTCGTCGATGTCGGCCAGCCCCGGCTGGGGCCGCAGCTCGGCGGCGTCGCCGGCCGGGCGGAGCACCCCGAGGACGCGGCGCATGTCGGCGACGGCGTCCTGGCCGATCCGCTCCACGGTGCGCAGCAGGTCCTCCGCGGTGTCGGGGTCGGTGCGCAGCAGGCGTCGGGCCGCGGCGGTCTGCACGGTCAGCGCCGTCAGGCCGTGGGTGACCAGGTCCTGCATCTCCCGGGCGATGGCGGCCCGCTCGTCGACCTCCACGGCCCGGCTGCGCGCCTCCTGCGCCTCGGACAGGGCGCGGTTGCGCTCCTCGAGGCCGGCGGTGTGCTGCCGCCGCAGTCGCACCGACCGGCCCACGCCGAAACCCGCGCCGAGCAGTAGCGCGTTGCCGAACCAGTCCGCCGCGGAGGGCTCGAACGGGCCGGTGAGCAGCACCACGGCGGCCAGCAGGCCCGCGCCGGCCGTGGCGGGGGCGCTGCGCCGCAGCGGGTGGGCGGCCGCGACGGTGTAGGTGACCAGCAGCGGCGCCAGGGTGGCCACGCCCTGCGCGTAGCCCTGCTGCACCGGCAGCAGCGAGGCGACCGACGCCACGGCCAGGGCCGCCAGCGGCCGCCGGGTGCGCACGGCCACCGCCGCGCCGGACAGGACCGCGAGCCCGACGGCGAGCGCGTCGGGCTCCCGGAAGTCGTAGTCGACGAACTCCGGGGCCGACCAGAGGGACAGGGTCGCGAAGAGCGCGACCAGCGCGCCGAGCACGACGTCCTCCCGGACGCCCCACCGCCACCGGGGGCTGCGGGGGACGACGCCGCTCAGCTGCACGCGGCCACGCTAGGCGCCGCCCGCACGCCGGTCCCTCCTCCGCACGGACCGGTTCCCGGCTCGGTCTCCTCCTCGCGGAGGAGGGGGGCGAGCCGGGCGCCGCGGAATCCGTCCGGCGCCGTTCCGCTGTCTATCCTCTGCGCTCGTGGATCCCCAGGGCGCCGTCGCGTCCGAGCACGAGCAGCCCGCCGCCCCCCGGCTCCCGGTTCCCCGGCCGCCGCAGGCGCTCCCCGCCGATGGCCCGGCCGTGCTCCGCGGGCTGGGCGTCGACGCGCTGGTGGAGCTGATCGAGTCCTCGGGCTACGGCGTGTGCATCACCGGGGAGGACCACAGCTGGGTGTACCTCAACCCGGCGGGTGCCGCGGTGGTCGGCCGCCCGTTCGCCGAGCTCGCCGGGACCGACTACCTGCTGACCTTCGCCGAGCACGAGCGGGCGGCGCTGCTGGAGCTGGAGCAGGAGCAGCGCGAGGGGGACACCGCCTTCTACGCCAACACCGTCGTCCGGCCCGACGGCACCGAGGTCGGCATCACCTGGTCGGGGTCTGTGCTGCGGGTCGGCGACCGGGAGCTGGCGCCGGCGGTGTTCCACCCGACCTTCGGGCTGGGTCCCCCGGACACCGACGCCGCGGTCCCCGGCGCGGCAGCGGCGGGCATCGCCGGGGACGCGCCGGTCGAGGAGGTGCTGGCCAGCCTGGCCCGCGAGGCCGTGGACCGGTCGCGCGCCGTCGGCTGCCTGGTGCTCGCCGCGGCCGACGACGGGCGGCTGGTGCTGCGGGCGTCGGCCGGCGTCCCGCCGCGGACCGCCGAGGTGGTGGCGGAGGCGGACCTGCGCGTGTCCGACCTCCCCGGCGGGGACCTGCTCACGGCCGGCCGGCTGCTGCTGCTCTCCGACGGGCGGCAGCGTCTCGAGCGGTCCGCGGCCGGCCTGGCCGCGCACCTGGCCGGGCTCGGCTGGCAGGGCGCGGCCGGGCTGCCGCTGCACCGCGGCGGGCGGGTCGGAGGGTGCCTGCTGCTGCTCATGCCGCCGTCGGTGACCGCGCCGACGAAGCCGGAGCTGACGTCGTGGTCCGCGCTGGGCGCCCACGTGTCGGTCGCGCTGGCCGACGAGCAGCTGCGGGCGCAGGCCGCCGAGCTCGAGCGCCGGCGCCTGGGCCGGGACCTGCACGACTCGCTGAGCGCATCGCTGTTCTCGCTGCACGCGCGGGCCCAGGCCGTCCGGCGCGGCCTGGCGGCCGGGGACGGCGGGCTCGTCGAGGCCGCCGCCCGCGACCTGGAGGAGCTGTCCCGGCAGGCGGTCGCCGAGTTGCGGGCCATGGTCAGCGGCATCCGCGGGGAGACCCCCGACCTCGCCGGCGCCCTGGCCGACCTGGCGGCCGCCTGCACCACCCGGAACGGGCTGCCGGTGCGGCTGCGGCTGCCCGGCGACCTGCCCGCGGTCGGCGCCGGGCACACCGAGCACCTGGTCCGCATCGCCGCCGAGGCCCTGCACAACTGCGTCAAGCACGCCCGGGCGGACAGCGCCGGCCTCGAGCTGGAGGTGCGGGGGTCGGAGCTGGTGCTGACCGTCACCGACGACGGCCGCGGGTTCGACCCGGCGGACGAGCCCGGCGGCGGGCACGGTCAGCGCACGATGCGCGAGCGGGCCCTGCTGTGCGGCGGGTGGCTGCACGTGCACAGCGCGCCCGGGGAGGGCACGCGGCTCGTCGTCCGCGTGCCCCTCCCGGGCTGACCCCGCCGCCGGGTGGACGGTGACCGGGTGCCCCGCTCCGGGGCACCCGGTCACCGCGTCACGCCGTGGCGATGGCGTCGAGCACCTGCATCCGTGCCGCCCGGCGGGCCGGCCACGCCGCGGCCACCACGCCGATCAGCGCGCCGAGCACCAGGAAGCCCGCCAGCCGGCCGCCGGGGACGACCAGCTCGGTGATGCCCTGGTCGGCCAGCGACCGGGTCAGGCCGATCCCGAGCACCAGGCCGAGGCCCAGGCCGAGCACGGACCCGTAGACGGAGATGAGCACCGCCTCGAGCCGCACCGTGCGGCGCAGCTGCCGCCGGGTCATGCCGACCGCGCGCAGCAGCCCGATCTCCCGCGTCCGCTCCAGGACCGACATCGCCAGGGTGTTGACGATCCCGAGCACGGCGATCACCACGGACAGGACCAGCAGCGCGTTGATGAGCAGCAGCACCTGGTCGACCTGGGCCTTCTGCTCGCCGGCGAACTCGTCGCGGTCCTTGAGGCCGACCACCGGGTAGGCGTCGACGACCGACTCGACCGCCGCCCGTGCCGCGGCCGCGTCGGTCCCCTCGGCGAGGACCACGTAGACGTAGCGGTCGAGGGCCTGCCCGCCGAGCGCCGCGTCGGTCTCCAGGGACAGGACCACCGAGCCGACCGCCTGGTTGGCGGCGTAGACGCCGCCCACCGTGAGCTCGGCCCGCTGGCCGCCCGCCGAGACGGCCTCGACCGTGTCGCCGACCTCCCAGCCGCGCGCCGCGGCGGTCGTCTCGTCGACCAGCACGCCGCGCCCGGCCAGCCCGGCGCTGCCGCCGGACAGGTACTCGAGGGTGAGCCCGCGGTCCAGCGTGGCCGCGTCGACGGCCGCGGCGAACGTCGTCTGCCCATCCAGCTGCACCTGGGTGAACCGCTCCTGCAGGACGGCGTCGACCTCGTCGAGCTGCCGCAGCCGGTCGGCCACCTCCGGGGTGAACGGCTGACCCACGGCGGTGGAGACGACGTAGTCGGCGCGCAGCGCGTCGTCGACGAGGGCGTCGACCGAGGCGTTGGCCGACGCGCCCAGCACGCCGAAGCCGGTCACCAGCGTCAGCCCGACCATCAGCGCGGACGCCGTCGCCGCCGTACGCCGGGGGTTGCGCTGCGCGTTGTCCCGCGCCAGCCGGCCGGCGGTGCCCGCGAGCCGTGGCAGGGACGCGCCGAGCACCCGGACGAACGGCCGGGCCAGGACCGGGCTGAGCGCGACGGCGGCCAGCACCAGGGCCAGCGCGCCGACCCCGACCAGGGCGGGGGCGTCCCCGCCGTCGGCCGCGACGCTGGCCACCAGCGCGCCGGCCGCCGCGACCGCGAGCGCCGCGCCCACGGCGCTCCGGCGGCGCAGCGACCGCTCCACGGCGACGTGGTCGTCACGCATGGCGGCCACCGGTGGGGTGCGGGCCGCCCGGCGGGCGGGCACCCAGGCCGCGACCAGGGTCACCAGGACACCCACGGCGTAGGACCACACCACCGTGTCCGCCGACAGCACGAGGTCGCCGTCGAGGGTGAGCCCGAACGTGCCGAACAGCGCGCGCAGGCCGGTGGCGACGCCGAACCCGCCGGCCAGGCCGAGCGTGGCGCCGACGACGCCGAGCACGGCGGCCTCCACCAGCACCGAGCGGGTGACCTGGCCGCGGCTGGCCCCCAGGGCCCGCAGCAGCGCGAGCTCGCGGGTCCGCTGCGCGACCAGCATCGAGAAGGTGTTGAGGATGATGAAGCTGCCGACGAACAGGGCGATGACCGCGAAGGCGGTGAGCAGCACCGTGATGAACGACAGCCCCTCCTCGAGCGCCGCGGACTGCGCGTCGGCCTGCTGCTGCGCCGTCTGCACGTCGTAGCCGTCGCCGACCGCAGCGGCGATGCGGTCGGCGAGCTCGGCGTGGGTCACGCCGTCGGCAGCCGCCACCTGGATGCCGGTGAAGCCGTCCCCGAGGCCGGTGAGCTCCTGGGCGGTGGCCGCGTCGAAGGCGGTCAGCGAGGCGCCGGCCAGACCGCCGTCCTCACCGAAGGTGAAGACGCCGACGACGGTGGCCTCGACCCTCGGGCCCGGGGTGAGCAGGGTGACGCGGTCACCGACGGCGTGGCCGGCCTCCGCGGCGCTGCCGCTGTCCAGGGCCACCTCACCGGCCCGCTCGGGGGCGCGGCCCTCGGTCAGCTCGCCGGGCGAGAGCTCCGGCTCGGCGGTCCAGCTGATCCCGATCCCGGGCGCGCCGCCGGTGTCGAGCACCTCGCCGGCGGGGGTCAGGACGTAGACGCCCTCCGCCTGCACGTAGCCCGCGGCGGCGGCCACGCCGTCGACGTCGCGCACCTGCTCCACCAGGTCGCCGGGGACCGGGCGGCGGCCGGCGGGCCCGTCGACGCCGGCGTCGAAGCCGCCCTCCGCGGTCACGCCGACATCGGAGGCGGTGCTCTCGAACAGCGCCGTGAACGTGCGGTCGAGGGTGTCGGTGAAGACCATCGTCCCGGCGACGAAGGCGACGCCGAGGACGATCGCCACAGCCGACAGGGCCAGGCGCAGCTTGTGCGCCAGGAGGCTGCGCAGGGTCGCCTTGCGCATCTCAGCCCACCTCGACGACGCGGCCGGCGGGGTCGAAGGCCTTCATGCGGTCCAGGACCCGCTCGGCGGTGGGGGCGGCCATCTCGTCGACGATGCGGCCGTCGGCGAGGAACAGGACCCGGTCGGCGTAGGAGGCGGCCGCGGGGTCGTGGGTGACCATGACGACGGTCTGGCCCATCTCCCGCACCGAGGTCCGCAGGAACGACAGCACCGAGGCCCCGCTGCGCGAGTCGAGGTTGCCGGTCGGCTCGTCGGCGAAGACGACCTCGGGCCGGCCGGCCAGCGCGCGGGCGCAGGCGACGCGCTGCTGCTGGCCGCCGGACAGCTCGGCCGGCCGGTGGCCGAGCCGGGCCCGCAGGCCGACGGCGTCGACGACCTCGTCCAGCCAGGCCCGGTCGGGGGTGCGGCCGGCGATGTCCATGGGCAGCGTGATGTTCTCCAGCGCCGTCAGGGTCGGCAGGAGGTTGAACGCCTGGAAGACGAACCCGACGCGGTCGCGGCGCAGCCGGGTCAGCCCCTTGTCGTCCAGGGCCGAGAGCTCCGCGTCGCCGATCCAGGCCTGCCCGGAGGTGAGGGAGTCCAGGCCGGCCATGCAGTGCATGAGCGTGGACTTGCCCGAGCCCGACGGGCCCATGATCGCGGTGAACTCGCCCCGGTGGAAGTCGACGTCGACGGCGTCGAGCGCGGTGACCTGGGTGTCGCCGCGGCCGTAGACCCTGGTCAGGGCCCGGCCGCGGGCGGCGGGGGTGCCCGTCGCCGCGGCGGGGGCGGCCGGGGACGTCTGCTGGACCGGTGTCACGGTCTGGCTCCTCGAGGTGGTCGGGTGCCGCACCTGCTGCGGCGGACCGAGCCTGTCGGCGCCGGCGCCGGGAGGGATCGGCCCGCGGGACCGTCGGCGGAGTGGTCCTCGAGGAGGAGGGGCGGGTCCGGCCTCCTCCTGCCGCAGGAGCGGCCCGCTCCCGTCGGCGACGGCCGGCGGCAGCGCAGGATGGGCCGGTGCGTGCGGTGGTGAGCAGGGTGGCGTCGGCCTCGGTGACCGTCGACGGCGCCGTCGTCGGGGAGATCGGTCCCGGCCTGCTGGCGCTGGTCGGCGTCGGCCGGGACGACGACGCCGGCCGCGCCCGCGCGCTGGCGCGGAAGGTCCACGAGCTGCGGGTGTTCCCCACCGACGAGGGCGCCCGCTCGGCCGGTGACCTCGGGCGGCCGGTGCTGGTCGTCAGCCAGTTCACGCTCTACGCCGACACGCGCAAGGGACGGCGCCCGTCGTGGGACGCCGCCGCGCCCGGCGAGGTGGCCGAGCCGCTGGTCACCGAGGTCGTCGCCGAGCTGCGCCGGCGCGGCAGCGAGGTGGCCACGGGCGTGTTCGGGGCCCGGATGCTCGTGGCGTCGGTCAACGAGGGACCGATGACCTTGCTGCTGGAGGTCTGATCCAGCGACCGGCCGGGTACTGGTGGTGACCGAAGACACGGTCTGTGCGTTGCCTGTGATTGCGGGTCACGCGGAACACCAGGCCCCGTCGGAACCGTTGGACGGGGCGTAACACAACGGACGACAACAGACGACAGCGGGGTGCCGCCCGGACAGCAGCGCCCCCACCCCAGACGCGGGTGACCCACCGTGCGCGCCAGCCGGCGGGTGCATCCGGAACCACAGGCAAGGACGAAGACATCCCGTGACGCTCCTGCAGTCCTCCCCCAGTGACGCCCTCGAGGTCCGCTCGCCGCGACGCGAGCCGGACACCAGTGGCCTGGTGTCGACCGACCTGGTGCGCGTGTACCTGAACACCATCGGCAAGACCGCCCTGCTGACCGCCGAGCAGGAGGTCGAGCTGGCCAAGCGCATCGAGGCCGGCCTGTACGCCGAGCGGCTGCTCACCGAGCGGCAGCTCACCCCGGCCCTGCAGCGCGACTACAAGGCCCTCGCGATCGACGGCAAGGCCGCCAAGCGGCACCTGCTGGAGGCCAACCTGCGCCTGGTGGTGTCGGTGGCCAAGCGCTACACCGGCCACGGCATGACGTTCCTGGACCTCATCCAGGAGGGCAACGTCGGCCTCATCCGCGCCGTCGAGAAGTTCGACTACACCAAGGGCTTCAAGTTCTCGACCTACGCGACGTGGTGGATCCGCCAGGCGATCACCCGCGCGATGGCCGACTCCGGCCGCACCATCCGGCTGCCCGTGCACCTGGCCGAGCAGGTCAACAAGGTCGTGCGGACCCGCCGCCGGGTGCACCAGGAGCTCGAGCGCGAGCCCACCGCCGAGGAGCTCGGCCTCGAGCTGGACATGACCCCCGAGCGGGTCACCGAGCTGCTCGAGTACAGCCGCGACCTGGTCAGCCTCGACCAGACCGTCGGTGCCGACGAGGAGTCCCGGCTCGGTGACTTCATCGAGGACGCCGACGCCGCGGTGGCCGAGGACGCGGTGGCCTTCCAGATGATGAAGGGCGACGTGCGCAACGTCCTCTCCACGCTGGAGGACCGCGAGCGCGACGTCGTCGTGCTCCGCTTCGGGCTCGACGGCGGCCAGCCGCGCACCCTCGAGCAGATCGGCAAGCAGTTCGGCCTCTCCCGCGAGCGGGTGCGCCAGATCGAGCGCGAGACGATGGCCAAGCTGCGCGACCCACAGCGCGCCGACGCCCTGCGCGACTACCTGGCGTAGCAGCCGTCCCGGCAGCACGCCGCCGAGAGCCGGTTCCCCACGGGGAGCCGGCTCTCGGCGTCTGCGCGGCCGTTGACACCCGCAGCGGTACACGCCAGGCTCGTCCTCAACCGATCGGTTGAGGAGGCGGGTCGTGGCGACGACGGCGCAGCGGTGGCGGAAGCTCGCGGACGAGTTCGGGCGGCGGGTCGACGGCGTCCCCCCGGACCGCTGGGACGACCCCGCGCCGTGCGAGGGCTGGGTCGCCCGCGACGTCGTCCGGCACCTCGTGGAGTGGATGCCGTCGCTCTACCTGGGCGCCGTCGGCCGGCCGCTGCCGGACATGCCCCCGGTCGACGACGACCCGGCCGGTGCCTGGCGCGCCGCCGACGCGGCGATCTCGGCGCTGCTGGCCGACCCCGCCACGGCCCGGCTCCCCACGGCCACCCGCGCGGGCGGGATGACCCTCGAGGAGCTGGTCGCCATGACCGGGCTCATGGACCTCCTGGTGCACGCCTGGGACCTCGCCCGCGCCACCGGCCAGGACGAGACGCTGGACGCCGCGGAGGTCTCGGGGTTCCTGGCCGGCATCGAGCCGTGGGACGCCGCGATGCGCGGCAGCGGCCACTACGGCGCGCGCGTGCCGGTCCCCGACGACGCCGACGACCAGGCGAAGCTGCTGGCCTTCACCGGCCGCCGGCCCTGACGCGGGCGTCGGTACCTGGTCGCGGGGCGGTCCGCGGGTCGACCATGGGCCGGTGCTCACCGTCCGGCTGCTCGGGCCGTTCACCGTCGAGGTGGACGGCCGCCGGGTGCCGGAGGACGCGTGGACCCGCCGGGACGCCGCCGGGCTGGTGAAGCTCCTGGCGCTGCGCCCCGGTCGGCAGGCGCACCGCGAGCAGGTGATGGACCTGATGTGGCCGGACCTCGACCTCGCCGACGCGGCGCCGCGGCTGCACAAGGCCGCGCACTACGCCCGCCGGGCCCTGGGCTCGCCGGAGGCGGTGGTGCTGCGCGACGGCACGGTCGCCCTGGTGCCCGGGACGCCGGTCGCGGTGGACGTGGAGGAGTTCGAGGCCGCCGCCGCCGAGGCGCTGCGGGAGGGCTCGCCCGAGGCGGCGGCCGACGTGCTGCGGCGGTTCCCAGCCGAGCCCCTCCCGGGTGAGGTCTACACCGGGTGGGCTGCCGGACCGCGCGAGCGCCTCGGCGGCCTGCGGCGGCAGTTGCTGCGGCAGGCCCGCCGGTGGGCCGACCTGGTGGCGCTCGACCCGCTCGACGAGGCGGCCGCCGTCGCGCTGGTCCGCGAGCTGGCCGCCGGCGGCGACCTGCCCGGCGCGCTGGCCCGCTACGAGGACCTCGACCGGACGCTGCGGCGCGAGCTGGGCACCGGTCCCGGCCCGGAGGCGACCCGGCTGGGCGCCGAGCTGGCCGCCGCGCTGCGCGCCCGCGGGCGGCTGAGCGCCGCGGACGAGGGCCGGCTGTCCCAGGAGATCCGGTTCTGCCGCAGCCCGGACGGCGTGCGCCTGGCCTACGCGTGCTCCGGGACCGGGCCGCCGCTGGTCAAGGCCGCCCACTGGATGACCCACGTCGACCACGACTGGCACAGCCCGGTGTGGCGGCACTGGCTGCTGGCGCTGTCCCGGCGGCACCGGCTCGTCCGCTACGACGAGCGCGGGTGCGGGCTGTCGGACTGGGAGGTCCCGGAGCCGACCTTCGAGAGCTGGGTGACCGACCTGGAGACCGTGGTGGACGCGGCCGGGCTCGACCGGTTCCCGCTGCTCGGCATCTCCCAGGGCGCCGCGGTCGCGATCACCTACGCCGCCCGGCACCCGGACCGGGTGAGCCGGCTGGTCCTCTACGGCGGCTACCTGCAGGGCCGGCTGATCCGGGCCAGGACCGAGGAGGAGCGCCGCGAGCACCTGCTCGAGGTCGAGCTGGTGCGGTTGGGCTGGGGCCGCGACGACCCGGCGTTCCGGCAGGTGTTCACCTCGCGGTTCATGCCCCGGGCGTCCCGCCGGCTGTGGGACGCCTTCAACGACCTGCAGCGCACCACCACGTCACCGGAGAACGCCGCCCACGTCCTCGAGGTCGCCGCGGGCATCGACGTGGTGGCGACCGCGGCCGAGGTCCGGGCGCCGACGCTGGTGCTGCACGCGCGCCACGACGGCCGGCCGCCGTTCGCGCAGGGCCGGCTGACCGCGTCGGTGATCCCGGGCAGCCGGTTCGTCGCGCTCGACAGCTGGAACCACGTCCTGCTCGCCGACGAGCCGGCCTGGCCGGTGTTCCTCCGGGAGGTGGAGGACTTCCTCGCGGAGTGAGCGGGTCGGTCCCGGGTGGCTCAGGGGACCTCGCGCATCCGGCGCGGACCGGGCTCGACGCGCGCCGTGGGCAGGCCGACCCGCACGGTGCCGCCGGCCACCACCAGCGACCGCCCGCCGTGCCACGGCTTCTCCGGGCCGACGATCACCGGGGACAGCGTCAGCCCGAGCACCTCGGGCAGGTCGTCGGCGAGCCGGGCCACCCGCAGCAGCAGGTCCTCCAGCGCCGCGACGTCGACCCGCTCGGCGCCGCGCCAGCCGTCGAGCAGCGGCCACGCCCGCGGCTCGCGCACCAGCTCGGCGGCGTCGAGGTCGGTCAGCGGCAGGGTGCGGTAGGCGCGGTCGCCGAGCAGCTCGGTGGCCACCCCGCCGAGGCCGAAGCTGACCAGGGCGCCGAACGACGGGTCGTCGACGACCTCCACCACCGTCGCCACGCCCGGCGCGGCCATCTCCTGCACGATCACCGGGTCGCCGGCCGGGATGGCCTCGAAGGCGGCGCGGACGGCGTCGGCGTCGGGGAGGTCGAGGCGGACCCCGCCGAGGTCGGTGCGGTGGCGCAGCCAGGGCGCGGTGGACTTGAGCACCACCGGGTAGCCGACGGTGTCGGCCGCGGCGACGGCCTCCTCGGCGGTGGTCGCCGTCCGCGTGCCGAGCAGCGGCACCCCGTAGGCGGCCAGCAGCGCGATCACCTCGTCGTCGGCGAGCGGGCGGCCCTCCGGCGACCCGGCCAGGACGCCGCGGAGCAGCGACCGCGCGCGCCCGGCGTCGACGCCGGACAGCTCGGGCACGGTGCCCACCGGCCGGCGCCGCCAGCGGGCGTACTCGGCGACGCGGGCCAGCGCGATGACCGCCCGCTCCGGGGTCGAGTACGACGGCACCGAGCCGCGGGCGGGCATGTCGGTCTCGTCGGGCACGGTGAGCTCGCGCGGGATGCCCTCGGCGGAGAGGAACGTGGCCACGACCGGCTTGGCCGAGGACCGCGACACCTCGACCAGCGCCCGGCCGTACTCGTCGGGCGGGGTGTGCACCAGCGGCGGGAGGAACACCGCGACGACCGCGTCGACGCCGTCGTCGTCGACCGCCTGCTGCAGCGCCGCGCGGAAGGCCTCCGGGCTGCCGCCGGTTCCGATGTCGGCCGGCGTCTCGTGCGCCAGCGACAGCCCCTGGTCGAGGACGGAGTCGGCGACGAGCACCCCGAGGGCGGTGGAGTTGCCCACGACGGCGACCCGGTCGCCGGCGGGCAGCGGCTGGTGGGCGAGCAGCATGCCCACCTCGAACAGCTGCGCGACGGTGTCCACCCGGATCACCCCGGCCGAGGCGAACAGCGCCGCCACCGACTGCTCGGGCACCGCCACCGACGTGCCGGCCAGCCCCGGGGTCAGCCCGCCGTGCCGGCCGCTCTTGACCGCCACCACCGGCTTGGTGCGGCCGACGGTGCGGGCCAGCCGGGCGAACTTGCGCGGGTTGCCGAAGCTCTCCAGGTGCAGCAGCACGACCTCGGTGCCGGGGTCGGTGGCCCAGTACTGCAGCAGGTCGTTGCCGCTGACGTCGGCGCGGTTGCCCGCCGAGACGAAGCTGGACAGGCCGATGCCGGCCCGGCGGGCGCGTTCGAGCAGGGCGACACCCAGCGCGCCGGACTGGGCGAAGAAGCCGACCCGGCCGCGGCCGGGCACCCGGGGGGCGAGGCTGGCGTCGAGCCGGATGGCCGGGTCGGTGTTGACGATGCCCAGGCAGTTGGGGCCGACCACCCGCATGCCCGAGGCCCGCGCCGAGGCGACCAGCCGCCGCTCGGCCTCCCGCCCCTCCGGCCCGGTCTCGCCGAAGCCGCCGGAGATGACCACCAGCCCGCGGACCCGCTTGCGCCGGCAGGCCTCGACCACCCCGGCGACCTCGTCGGACGGGACGGTGACGACGGCGAGGTCGACGTCGCCCGGGATGTCCTCGATGGAGGCGTAGGCGGGGACGCCGCGCACGTGCCGGGCGCCGGGGTTGACCGGGTACACCGGCCCCTCGAAGGAGTGGTCGAGCAGGTTGCGCAGGACGAGGTTGCCGATCTTGCCCTCGTCGTTGCTGGCGCCCACGACCGCGACCGACGACGGCGTCAGCAGCCGCGCGATCGACCGGGACTCGCTGCGCTGCTCGCGCTCGTAGAGCACCGCCAGCGAGGTCTCGGTGGGCGCGATGGGGAAGGTCAGGTGGACGACGCCCTCGTCGTAGGTGCGCTTGGCCTGGTAGCCGGCGTCGAGGAAGACGCGGACCATCCGGGCGTTCTGGGTCAGCACCTCGGCGACGAAGCGGGTGATGCCCCGCTCGCGGGCAGCGGCGGCCAGGTGCTCGAGCAGCACCGACCCGAGGCCGCGGCCCTGGTGGGCGTCCTCGACGAGGAAGGCGATCTCGGCGTCGTCGGTGCCCGGGAGGCGGTCGTAGCGGCCGACCGCGATGAGCTGGTCGCCGAGCAGGACGACGAACGCCACCCGGTCGCGGTGGTCGACGTGGGTGAAGTGGTGCAGGTCCCGGTCGCTGAGCCGCTTCATCGGCCCGAAGAACCGGTAGTAGCGGGTCTGGTCGGAGCTGCGGTCCATCAGCCCGACCAGCCCGTCGGCGTCCTCGGGGCAGATCGGGCGCAGGTGCACCGTGCCGCCGTCGGCGGCGATGATGTCGGCCTCCCAGTGCGCCGGCGGCCGGGGCGCCTCCTCCGCGGACGGCTGCTCCGCGGGTGACTGTTCCGGCGCGGTGCGCTGGTCAGTCACGGGGGTCGTCCGGGTCGAGGCCGAACAGGGGGTAGACCGCCCGCCGGGTCCGCGCGACGGCGCGGTCGACGCGGGACTCGGTGAACGGGTCCCACGCGGCGAACCCGGTGTAGCCGCCCTCGGTCATGTGCGTCGGCGGCCGGGCGCGCAGCCCGCGGGCGACGACGTCGTCGCGCCAGGACTGCGGGATCTCCGTCGCGGGGTCCAGCTGCGCCCCCGCCGCCTCGGCCAGCAGGTGGGTCCAGGCCCGCGGCACGCAGCGGACCAGCCCGTAGCCGCCTCCGCCGAGGGCGATCCAGCGGCCGTCGCAGAGCTCGTGCGCCAGCTCGTGCACCGCGCGGTAGCTGGCCCGCTGGCCGTCGATGGTGAGCGCGAGGTCGGCGAGCGGGTCCTCGTGGTGGGCGTCGCAGCCGCACTGGGTGACCAGCACCTGCGGCGCGAAGGCCCGCAGCACGCCCGGGACGACGGCGTGGAAGGCGCGCAGCCAGCCGGGGTCGTCGGTGCCGTTGGGCAGCGCGATGTTCACGGCGCTGCCGTGCGCCTTCTCCGGGTCGCCGCACTCCTCGGGGTACCCGGTGCCGGGGAAGAGGGTCAGCGGCGTCTGGTGGATGCTCACCGTGAGCACCCGGGGGTCGTCGTAGAAGGCGGCCTGCACGCCGTCGCCGTGGTGGACGTCGAGGTCGACGTAGGCGATCCGCTCGACGCCCTGGCCCAGCAGCCAGGCGATGGCGATCGCGGCGTCGTTGAAGACGCAGAAGCCCGACGCCCGGTCGCGCATGGCGTGGTGCAGCCCGCCGGAGATGTTCACCGCGTGCTGGGCGCGGCCGGAGTGCACGAGCTCCGCGGCCTGCACGCTGCCGCCGGTGATGAGCGCCGCGGCCTCGTACATGCCCTCGAAGACCGGGTTGTCGGAGGTGCCCAGGCCGTAGCGCTCGTCGGGGTCGGTGGGGGCGCGCCGCACCGCCTCCAGGTAGGTCTCGTCGTGCACGAGGGTGAGCAGGTCCGTGCCGGCCGGGGTGGGCCGGACGACCTTCACCCGGTCCGGGGCCAGCACGCCGAGGCCGTCGGCCAGGCGCATGGTGAGGTCCAGCCGCACCGGGTGCAGCGGGTGGTCACCACCCAGCGTGTAGCCGAGCAGCGCGTCGTCCCAGACGACGGCCACCGAGTCGCTCACGGTGCCCTCCTCCGCCGTCGGGCCCCTCCGGCCGGGGCGTCGTCGTCCCGGGGTCGGCCCTCGCCCGGACGCTACCGCCGGTGCGCGGCCGCCGCCCTCCCCGCGGCCGGCCGCCGCGGGGCGCACGCCGGGGCGGCTCGCGCGTCCGGCGGAGCGCCGGGGCCGGTGGCTCGCGGGCCGTAGGATCGGGAACGACACGGAGGAGTGCCAGTGAACGACCTCATCGACACCACGGAGATGTACCTCCGCACGATCTTCGAGCTGGAGGAGGAGGGCATCGTCCCGCTCCGGGCCCGCATCGCCGAGCGGCTGCACCAGAGCGGCCCCACGGTCAGCCAGACCGTCGCCCGCATGGAGCGCGACGGGCTGCTGACCGTCGAGGGCGACCGGCACCTGCAGCTGTCGGAGTCCGGGCGGGCGCTGGCCACCGCGGTCATGCGCAAGCACCGGCTCGCCGAGTGCCTGCTCGTCGACGTCATCGGCCTGGACTACGCCGACGTCCACGAGGAGGCCTGCCGCTGGGAGCACGTGATGAGCGAGGCGGTGGAGCGCAAGCTGCTGACCCTGCTCGGCAACCCGACGGTCTCTCCCTTCGGCAACCCGATCCCCGGCCTCGACGCGCTCGGCGGGGAGACCTCGGCGGTGCTCGACTCGTTGACCCTGCTGTCCACCACGGCCACCGCCGAGGGCCGCCGGGTGACCATCCGGCGGATCAGCGAGCAGCTGCAGGAGAACGGCGAGCTGCTGCGCGAGCTCTCCGAGCACGGCGTGCGGCCCGGCGCGACGGTCGTCGCCCGGTCGACCAACGGCACCGTCACCGTCGACGACCACCCGCTGCCCGCCGGTGTGGCCCAGCACCTGTTCGTCGCCGCGCTCGACGACGACCTGACCCCGGCGGAGGCCGCCGCCCACCTGTGAGGAGGGGCCCTGCGGCAGGGCCGTTCCAGCACGTCCCGGTGCCCGGCACCCGCTCCCCGCGGGTGCCGGGCGCCGCTCGTTACGGTGGCGGCGTCCGCGCCACGACCCAGCGTCCGCGACCACCCGCGAGGAGCCCCGGTGAGCCAGCCCGACCACCCGACCGACAGCCCCGCGGACCCCGCCCCGGCCTCCCCCTTCGAGCGGCTGGCCGACTTCGTCGCGATCCCGCGGGTGAGCGGCCTGGCGCTGTCGGCCGACGGCACCCGGCTGGTGGTCGCGGTGCAGACGCTCGACGCCGAGGGCAAGAAGTGGCAGTCGGCGCTGTGGGAGGTCGACCCCGAGGGGCAGCGCCCGCCGCGGCGGCTGACCCGCAGCGCCCCGGGCGAGTCCGCGCCCTCCTTCGCCCCCGACGGCACCCTGCTGTTCGTCTCGGCCCGTCCCGACCCGGGAGCCGGCAAGGACGCCGGGGAGCCGAAGCCCGCGCTGTGGGCGCTGCCGCCCGGCGGCGGTGAGGCCCGCGCGGTGGTCACCCGGCCCGGCGGGGTGGCCGGGTTCGCGGTCGCCGCCGACAGCGGCGACGTCGCGGTGGTGGCCGCCACGATCCCCGGCGCCGCCGCCGCGGACGACGACGAGGCCCGCCGCAAGGCCCGCAGTGACGCCGGCGTGTCGGCGATCCTGCACGAGGCCTACCCGGTGCGGTACTGGGACGCCGACCTCGGCCCGGCCGTGCCGCACCTCTTCTTCGCCGGCGCGCTGCCGGCGGAGGGGCCGGCCGGTGAGGCGCCCGAGCCGCCCGAGCTCCGCGACCTGACCCCCGACGCCGGTCCGCCCACGGGCGCCGGTGAGTCGGTGGCCCTCTCCCCCGACGGTCGTCTCGCGCTGCGGGTGGACCAGGTGCCCGACGGCCCGGCCGGCCGCCGTGACCGGCTGGTGCTGGTGGAGATCGCGACCGGGGAGAGCCGGGTGCTGGTCGACGACCCGCTGGCCGACGTCCACTCCGGCGCCTTCTCCCCCGACGGCGGCTCGGTGGTCTGCGTCCGCGAGACGATGACGACCTACGCCGAGCCGCCGGACTTCACGCTGCTGCTGGTCGACGTCGCCTCGGCCGAGGCCCGCGAGCTGACCCCGGACTTCGACCGCTGGCCGAGCGCCCCGCAGTTCGCCGCCGACGGCGCCGCCGTCTACTTCCTCGCCGACGACGACGGCCGGCACGCGCTGTTCCGGGTCGAGGTGGCCGGCGGCGAGCCGGTGCGGCTGACCGCCGACGGCGCCTACAGCGACCTGCAGGTGGCCCGCGACGGCAGCGCCCTCTACGCGCTGCGGTCGGCCTACGACCAGCCCCCGGCGCCGGTCCGGCTGGACCCGCGGGCGACCGGCCAGCACCCCGACCCGCTGCCCGCGCCGGGCGCCGTCGGGCCGCTGCCGGGCACGCTCACCGAGGTCCGCGCCACCGCCGCCGACGGCGCCGAGGTGCAGGCCTGGCTGGTGCTGCCCGAGGGCGCCTCGCCGGAGGACCCGGCGCCGCTGCTGCTGTGGATCCACGGAGGACCGCTGATGAGCTGGAACTCCTGGTCGTGGCGCTGGTGCCCGTGGGTGCTGGCCGCCCGCGGCTACGCCGTGCTGCTGCCCAACCCGGCGCTGTCGCAGGGCTTCGGCCAGGACTTCGTGCGGCGCGGCTGGGGCGAGTGGGGCGGGGCCCCCTACACCGACCTGATGGCCGCCGTCGACGCCGCGCTGGAGCGGCCCGACCTCGACGCGGAGCGCACCGCAGCGATGGGCGGCTCGTTCGGCGGCTACATGGCCAACTGGGTCGCCACGCAGACCGACCGGTTCCGGGCGATCGTCACCCACGCCAGCCTGTGGGACCTCGACAGCTTCGTCGGCACCACGGACGCGGCCTACTACTGGGAGAAGGAGTGGGGCGACCCGCTGCTGACCCCCAAGCGCTACGAGCAGAACTCGCCGCACCGCTTCGCCGACGCCATCCGCACGCCGGTGCTGGTCATCCACGGCGACAAGGACTACCGCGTGCCGATCGGCGAGGGCCTGCGGCTCTGGTACGACCTGCAGAAGCGGGGGGTGCCCTCGCGGTTCCTGTACTTCCCCGACGAGAACCACTGGGTGCTCACCCCCGGCAACGCGACGGTCTGGTACGAGACGGTGATCGCCTTCCTGGCCGAGCACGTCCTCGGCCAGGAGTGGCAGCGGCCCGCCCTGGTCTAGCGCGTCCTCGTCACCTGCCGGGCACGAGCGTCCTGCCGATCAGGGCGCGCAGCTCCGCCGGCGGCAGGCAGGCGGCCAGCCCGTCGGCCAGCAGCCGGGGCAGCACCGCGGCGGGGTCGGCGGCCAGCGCCCGGTCGAGCGCGACGTTGGCCATGGCGCCGTCCCCGCGCAGCCAGGCGCTGACCGCCAGCAGCGTCGCGGGCGCGCCGTCCAGGGGCACCGGCGCGCGGCGGGTGCACTCGGTCCACAGCACCTCGGCGGCCGGGGCGTCGTCGCCCAGCGCCAGGCCCAGCGCCCCGTCGCGTACGTCGGGCAGCGTCAGCGCCCACAGCACCTCGGCGACCCGGACGTCGGGCAGCCGGGCGCCCGCGGTGGCCGGGCCCGGCCGGCAGGCGGCCGCGGCGTCGGCGACCAGGGCGGCGCCCTCGGCGGCGAGCGCCGCGGCGCCCACCGCGCGCAGGCGGACGGCGTGCCGTCGTCCCACCTGCAGGCACGCCTCGGCCATCGCCGCGGCGGCCGGGCCGTCGGGCGGGGTGATGCGGGCGGCCAGCGCACCGCGGTCGGGCGCGAGGACCGCGCCACCGGCCACCGCGGCCGCCGCCAGCGGGCTGGCGCCGCCGGGGACGGGCGTGCCGGCGCCCGGTTCGCAGCAGGCATGGGGGCAGTCGTAGTCCCACCAGCGTCCGCCGCGGACCAGCAGCGCCTCGCGGACCGGCACGTCCTGCGCGTCGAGGGCCAGCACCAGCTCGTGCACCGTGTCGCGGTGCGGCAGCTCCGGCCAGACCTCGGGGACGCCGACGTCGGGCGGCAGCACGGGCAGGGCCGCGACGTCGGGCGCCTCGGAGACCACTGCGAGCAGCACGGCGTCGGGACCGTCGGTGACGACCTTGGCGGCGAGGGTGCGGGCCAGCGCGGCGGCCGCACCCGGCGGCGGGAGGTCGGCGCGCACGGTCAGGCCGACCCGGCTGCCGCCGGGCCCGCGCAGGCTGACCAGCACCAGCGACTCGGCCGGCCGGAAGCCGAGCAGGTGCGGCAGGGCCGCGGCGACCTCGCCGCTGTCGGAGAGCCGGATGACGGGGATCGGGGGTTCGTCCACGCCGCCGACCCTGGGTCGACGACGGGGCCGGCGGGCCGGGCCACCCCCGGCTGTGGAGCGGCCCGGCCCCTGTGGACGGCCGGGACCCGGAGTGTCAGCCGGCCGTGCCGGCGCAGGTCACCGGTCGCGGCGGGCGTTCCACGGCAGGCGGCGGAGCTCTGCGGCGAGCTCGTGCACCGCCGCCTCGCCGAAGCGACGCGCCCAGTGGCCCAGCCAGTCCTCCTGGTCCAGGAAGAACTTCCAGTCGCTCACCACCCCGTGCCGCACGAAGAGGAACGGCACCGGGGACTGGAACGGCCGGAACCCCCCGTTGTAGATCGCGGTCGACCGGTTGCCGTCGTAGAACGGCCCGAACACGATGCCGTCCTCGACGTAGGACGGCACGGCGATCTGCTGCAGGACGTCGTCGAAGACGCCCTGCGCACGCTCGGCCGGCAGGTCCGGGAAGACGACGACGGTCACGTCGTAGGTGGTGTCGCCGCCGTCCGCGGCCCCGGCCTCGAGCAGCCGGCGCCTGTGGCCCTCCATCAGCTCGACGACGCGGGGCACGCCACCGTCGCCGACCTGCTCGGGAGCCAGCCAGAGCCGCTGCCGTTCGAGGGACGTGGGTACGAAGGGGCAGACGGGGCCCGGGCGGCCGAGCTCGTCGTGCGGCCGGACGACGAAGCTCCGGATCCAGTCGGCGACGGCGCGCAGCGCGTCCCGGTCACGGTCGGCCAGACCACTCGTCCTCCCCTCGCTCTCGAGGTCCTCGAGGAGGAACAGGTCAGCGGTCGGTGTCGACATCGGGGCCTCCCGGGGGCGGAGAGCCGGCGCCGGTCGCCGGTCCTCCCGAGCCTGCCCGTCCCCGGCCGCCCGTCGCCCCCGTCAACGGCCCTGGTCCGCACCCGGGCGTCACCGCCCCGCGCGCACCGGCCTCAGTCGAGCGCGGCGGCCTGGGTGTCGTAGGCCTGCTCGAGCAGGCCGGTGAACGCCGTCGGGTCCGGCCGGCCGCCCGAGGTTTCGGTGGTGAGCAGGACCAGCACCCGCTCGCCGTCCTGCACGACGCCGACCAGCGCCGGCACGGTCACCTGCTGCCCGTCGGGCCCGGTCGCGGTGGTGGTGAAGACGACGCCGGCCGAGCCGTCGCCCAGGTCGGGCACGGTGAGCTCGTCGAAGGCGACGGTGACCGTGCCGACCTGCGGGGAGGTGACCTGCACCGACCGGCAGCCCTCCAGCTGCTCGCCGAAGCCCGCGAGCGCGTCCTCGGCCGGGCCGCCGGAGGCCAGGGCCTGCACCGTGGTGACCGTCCCGAGGACGGCGACCTGCGCGGCGACGTCGTCGTACTCGTCGAACGACGGCTGGGTGCCCTGCACCGCCGGTGCGCACTCCGGCGGGGTCACCTGCACGTCCCCGGCCGCGCCGCCGGCGGCCGCCGCCCCCTGCGCGAGCTGCGCCTCGGTCAGCGGGGTCACCTGCGCGCCCGGCCCGAAGGCGTCCGCGGGCAGCAGGCCGGGCGCGAGGTCGGTGCCCGACGCCGGGGACCCGGACGCCGGGGCCGAGGACGCCGTCGACGACGCGGGCGAGGCCGTGCCCCCGACCTCCCCGCCCGCGCACCCGGTGAGCACGGCGGCGGCCGCCAGGCCGGCGGAGGCGCGCAGACGGAGGCTCACGATCGCGACGCTAACCGCGGGGGGACGCCGCTGCAGGCCGGTTCCCCGGGCGGGTCACAGCTCGTACTGGACGGCGCTGCGGGCGGCCAGGTACGGGCGGACGTGCTCGGCGATCACGGCCAGGTGCACCGGGTCGGTCGCGTAGCGGCGGAACGCCTCGACGTCGGGGAAGTCGGCGACCAGCACGGTGTGCGCGTTGCCCTCGACCAGCCCGGCGTCGGCGGCCACGGTGAACGCCAGTGAGCCGGGGACCTGCTCGGGCAGCCGGCGCAGCGCGGCGACGGTCTCGGCGCGGCGGTCCTCGTCGGCGGCGTCGGACCAGGTGAAGTGCACGACGTGTCGGATCACCCGGTCACCCTGTCAGCCGGGCGGACCGGAGGGGGTCGGTAGTGTCCGGCGCATGGGACGACGGCTGCGGATCGCACTGCTGTCGTACCGCAGCAAGCCCCACGGCGGTGGGCAGGGCGTCTACGTCCGGGCGCTCTCGCGGGAGCTGACCGCTCTGGGCCACTCCGTCGAGGTGCTCAGCGGCCAGCCCTATCCCGAGCTCGACGACGGCGTCCCGCTGACCCGGGTGCCCAGCCTCGACCTCTACCGCGAGCCCGATCCGTTCCGCACCCCGCGGCCCTCGGAGTTCCGCGACTGGATCGACGTCGCCGAGTGGGCCGCGATGTGCACCGCCGGCTTCCCCGAGCCGCTGACGTTCACCCTCCGCGCGGCCCGCCTGCTGCTCCCCCGCGCCGCGGAGTTCGACGTCGTCCACGACAACCAGAGCCTGGGCTACGGGCTGCTGCGGCTGGTCCGCGCCGGGGTCCCGACCGTGGCCACCGTGCACCACCCGGTGGCCATCGACCGGCAGCTCGAGCTCGCCGCCGCGCCCACGCTGCGCCGCCGGCTGACGCTGACCCGCTGGTACGGGTTCACCGCGATGCAGGCGCGGGTCGCGCCGCGGCTGGACGCGGTCACCACGGTGTCGGAGAGCTCCCGCCGCGACATCGAGACCCACCTGCACGTGCCCGCGGCCGGCGTCGAGGTCATTCCCGTGGGCATCGACCCCGGCGACTTCACCCCGCCGCCGGCCGGCCGCCCGCGCGAGGTCGACTCGATCGTGGTCACCACCAGCGCCGACGTCCCGCTCAAGGGCCTGGTGCACCTGCTCGAGGCACTGGCCAAGCTGCGCACCGAGCGTGCGGTGCGGCTGACCGTCGTCGGCACCGCCCGGCCCGGCGGCCCCGCCGAGTCGGCGCTGGACCGCCTGGGCCTGCGCGGCGCCGTCCGGTTCACCGGCCCGCTGCCCGAGGCCGACCTGGTCCGGCTGCTGCAGTCGGCGACGGTGGCCGCGATCCCCTCGCTGTACGAGGGCTTCTCGCTGCCGGCCGTGGAGGCCATGGCGTGCGGCACCCCGCTGGTGACCACCGACGCCGGCGCGCTGCCCGAGGTCGTGGGCACCCAGGCCGGGCTGCGGGTGCGGGCCGGCGACGTCGACGAGCTCACCGCGGCGCTGCGGATGGTGCTGGAAAACCCCGCGCTGCAGGAGCAGCTGGGCCGCGCCGGACGCCGCCGGGTGCTGGCCGCCTACACCTGGCGGGCGACCGCCGAGCGGACCGCCGACTGGTACGCCCGCGTGCTGGAGGAGAAGGGCCGCCCGTGCTGACCGTCGACTACGACCTGCTCGACCTGCGGCCCGGAGCCACCGTCCTCGACCTCGGCTGCGGCGAGGGCCGGCACGCCTTCGAGGCCTACCGCCGCGGCGCCCGCGTGGTCGCCGTCGACCGGGGCGGGTCCGAGGTGGAGACGACGAAGCGCTGGCTGGAGGCGATCGCGGAGGCCGGCGAGGCACCGGAGGGCGCCCGCTACGAGGTGGTGCGCGGCGACCTGCTGCACCTGCCCTTCCCCGACGCGAGCGTCGACCGGGTCATCGCCTCGGAGGTGCTCGAGCACGTCCCCGACGACGCCCGGGCGATGGCCGAGATCGTCCGGGTGCTCAAGCCGGGCGGGCGGGCGGTGGTGACCGTGCCGCGGTACGGCCCCGAGCGGGTGTGCTGGGCGCTGTCGGACGCCTACCACGCCAACGAGGGCGGCCACGTGCGCATCTACCGCGGCGACGCGCTGCGCGCGCGGCTGCGGGTCGCCGGGCTGGTGCCGGGCCGGCGCCACCACGCCCACGCGCTGCACGCGCCGTACTGGTGGCTCAAGTGCGCCGTCGGCGTGGAGCGCGACACCGCCGTCGTGCGCGCCTACCACCGGCTGCTGGTCTGGGACCTGACCAAGCGGCCGTGGCTGACCCGGACCGCCGAGCGGCTGCTCGACCCGCTCATCGGCAAGAGCCTGGTGGTCTACGCGGACAAGCCCGGCGCCGGTGGCGCGGGCCGGGCCGGTCGCCGCACGGTCACCGCCGCCGGGGAGCGGGAGCGGACCGCTGCGACGCACTGACCTCCCCGAGCTCCCCGGTGTCCTCGACGCCGCCGCCGTGCGCCGCACGGTGGCGGCGATCGCGGCGGAGCAGGGGGCCGACGGCGCGCTGCCGTGGTTCCGCGGGGGGCAGCTGGACCCGTGGGACTCGGTCGAGGCGGCGATGGCGCTGGAGGTGGGCGGCGAGCACGGCCGCGCCGCGGCCGCCTACCGCTGGCTGGCCGGCCGGCAGCGCCCCGACGGCTCCTGGGCCGCGGAGTACCGCGGCGGCGCGGAGACCTCCCCCGCCGTGGAGAGCAACCACGCC
Organism: Geodermatophilus sp. SYSU D00700; assembly: GCF_054050255.1. Taxonomy (NCBI): domain Bacteria; kingdom Bacillati; phylum Actinomycetota; class Actinomycetes; order Geodermatophilales; family Geodermatophilaceae; genus Geodermatophilus; species Geodermatophilus sp. SYSU D00700. The sequence goes on from NZ_JBJGZA010000003.1 coordinate 100,245, forward strand.
GGCTACCTGGCCGTGGGCGCCTGGCACTCCTGGCTGGCCAGCCGGGACGAGGCGCTGGCCGGTGAGCTGTGGCCGGTGGTGCGCCGCGGCCTGGACCTCGTGGTGCGCATGCAGCTCGACAGCGGGGCGGTGGGCTGGGCGCTGCGGCCCGACGGCAGTCCCGACGGCACCGCGCTGCTGACCGGCAACGCCAGCCTGTTCCAGTCGCTGCGCTGCGGCATCGCGCTGGCCGGGCTGGTCGGGGACCCCCAGCCGGACTGGGAGCTGGCCGTCACCGGCCTCGGGACGGCGCTGCGCACCGACCCCGGCGCGTTCGCCGACCGGTCGCGGTACTCGATGGACTGGTACTACCCGGTGCTGGCCGGCGCGGTCACCGGCGACGCCGCGCGCGCCCGGCTGGCCGCCGACTGGGACCGCTTCGTCGTCCCGGGCCTCGGTGCCCGCTGCGTCGCCGACCGCCCCTGGGTGACCGGCGCGGAGACCTGCGAGCTGGCGCTGGCGCTGGTCGTCGCCGGCCAGCCCGAGGCCGCGCACGAGCAGGTGGCGGCCATGCAGCACCTGCGCCACGACGACGGCTCGTACTGGACGGGGCTGGTCTACGCCGACGACGCCCGCTGGCCGGTCGAGCGCACCACCTGGACGGCGGCGGCAGTGGTGCTCGCCGCCGACGCGCTGACCGGGGCGACCCCGGCGTCGGGGCTGTTCGCGGACCCGTCGGCGCTGCCGGCGCCGGGCACCGAGGACGCGCCCGGTTCGGCGGCGCCGTTGCCGGGCAGTCGACAACCGTGACCAGCACGACCGAGCACCCCCACACGCCCCCGTCCCCCACCGCCGAGGGCGTCACCGTCGTCGTGATGAGCCGCGACCGCCGTGACGACCTGCTGGCGACCCTCCCCCGGCACGAGGCCCCGGTGGTGCTGGTCGACAACGGCTCCACCGACGGGACGGTGGACGCCGTGCGGGCGGCCCTGCCCGAGGTGACCGTGCTGCCGCTGGCCGAGAACGTCGGTGCCCGGGCGCGCACCATCGGCGCCGGGCACGCCGGCACGGAGTTCGTGGCCTTCGCCGACGACGACTCCTGGTGGGCGCCGGGCGACCTCGCCCGTGCCGCGACGGTCATGCGCGCCCACCCGCGGCTGGCGGTGCTGAACGCGCGCGTCCTGGTCGGCCCGGAGGAGCGGCTGGACCCGCTGTGCCCCGAGCTCGCGGCCAGCCCGCTGGGCACGCCCCCGCACCTGCCCGGCCCGCGGCTGCTCGGCTTCATCGGGTGCGCGGCGATGGTGCGCACCGAGGCCTTCCTCGCCGCCGGCGGCTTCGACCCGGTGGTGCGCTTCCCCGGCGAGGAGGAGCGGCTCGCGCTCGACCTCGCCGCGGCCGGCTGGGACATCGCCTACGTCGAGGCGGTGACGGTGCACCACCACCCCTCGACCCGCCGGCACGACCCCGCGCAGCGGCGGGCGGCGATCTGGCGGTCGAAGGCGCTCACGGCGGTGATGCGGCTGCCGTGGCGCGACGTGGCGCGCACCGTGGGAGCCGCGCTGCGGGCCGGCGCCCCGGAGCGGCGCGGTCTTCGGCGGGCGGTGCCGGACCTGCCGGCCGCGCTGCGCCGCCGTCGCCGGGTGCCGGCGCACGTGCTGGCCGACCTGCGGCTGCTCGCCGGGGACGCCGCGTGACGGCCACGCAGGCCCGCGCGGAGACCACCGGCACCGGAGCCGACCCGCGGGTCGCCGTCGTCGTGATCACCCACCAGCGGCGCGACGAGGTGCTGAGCGCGCTCGCGCGGCTGGTGGCGCTGCCCGAGCGGCCGCACGTGGTGGTGGTCGACAACGGCTCGACCGACGGCACCGCCGACGCCGTCCGCGAGCGGTTCCCGGCCGTCGATCTGGTGGCCAGCCCGGACAACCTGGGCGCGGTCGGCCGCAACGTGGGCGTCGCCCGGCTCGCCACGCCCTACGTCGCCTTCTGCGACGACGACACGTGGTGGGACCCCGGGTCGCTGCGGACCGCCGCCGACGTGCTCGACGCCCATCCGCGGCTGGCCGTGGTGACCGGGCGGATCCTCGTCGAGCCCGGCGGCCGCGAGGACCCGATCGTGCCGGAGCTGCGCGACTCCCCCGTCCCCGGCGCCGACTGGCTGCCCGGGCCGGCGCTGGGCTCGTTCCTCGCCGGCGCCAGCGTGGTGCGCCGGGAGGCGTTCCTGGAGGTCGGCGGCTTCTGCGAGCGGCTGTGGCTGGGCGGGGAGGAGGAGCTCATGGCCGGCGACCTCGCCGCCGCCGGCTGGGAGCTGTGCTACCTGCCCGCGCTGACCGTGCACCACCAGGCCTCGCGGGCCCGCGACTCCCACCGCCGCCGCCGCGACGGCATCCGCAACACGCTGTGGACGACGTGGCTGCGGCGCCCGCTGCGGCCGGCGCTGCGCCGCACGCTGCACCTGCTGGCCACGCTGCCCCGCGACCGGGTGACCGTGCAGGGGCTGCTGGCCGCGGTGCGCGGCGTCCCGTGGGTGGTGCGCGAGCGCCGGGTGCTGCCCCCGCACGCCGAGGCGCGCTTCGCCGCGCTCGACGCCCTCCAGCGGCGCAGCACGGCGCGGAAGTACGTCAGCTGACCGGCGAGGCATAGGAAGCTCTCCGCACGTCTACGGGCTCCAGACGTGCGGAGAGCTTCCTATGCCCGGCGAGTCGCACAGTCGATGCAGGTGCGGGCGGTGGGACGGGCTTCCAGGCGCTCGGGGGCGATCGGCCGGCCGCAGGACTCGCAGCGGCCGTAGGTGCCGGCCTTCACGGCGGTGACCGCGGCGTCGACGTCGGCCAGGCGGCGGCGCGCCTGCTCGAGCAGCGCCGCCACCTGCTGCCGCTCGAACGCGATCGTGGCGCCCTCCGGGTCGTGCTCGTCGTCGGCGTTGGACGCCTGCGAGGCGGCGACGATCTCGTCGAACTGGCGGGTCAGCGCCTCGATCTGCGCCTGGGCGGCCGCCCGCTCCGCCCCCAGCGGGTCAGCGCTCACGGCGCAGCAGCCGCAGCGAGCCGGTGCCGGGCAGCTCGGTGAAGTCGCCGGTGGCCAGCACCCGGGTGTAGACGCCGAACGGGGCCTGCCCGCCATCAGCCGGGTCGGGGAAGACGTCGTGGATGGCCAGCGTCCCGCCGACGGCGAGCTTGGCCACCCAGGCGTCCTGGTCGCGGCGGGCGGACTCCTCGGTGTGGCTGCCGTCGAGGAACAGCAGCGCCGGCGGGGTCGACCACAGCGGCGCCAGCACCTCCGACCGCGCGACGACGGCGACGACGACGTCCTCGGCACCGGCGTCGGCGATCGTGCGGCGGAACCGCGGCAGCGTGTCCACCAGCCCGACGGCGGGGTCGACCAGCGACGGGTCGTGGTACTCCCAGCCGGGCTGGTGCTCCTCGGAGCCGCGGTGGTGGTCGACGGTGACCACCTGCCGGCCGGTCTCCCGCGCGGCGGCGGCGAGGTAGAGCGCGGACTTCCCCATCCAGGAGCCGATCTCGAGCAACGGCCCGGGGACGGCGACGGCGCGGGCGGCCTCGTACAGGGCGCGCCCCTCGTCGGCGGGCATGAAACCGGGGGCCGCCTCCGCGGCGGCCAGGAGATCGCTCATCGGGCGAACCTCGCACGCAGGGCCGACATCCGCTGCTCCGGGGCCGCGCCCGCCGCCGTCCCGGCCGCGGTGGCGAAGAACGCGCCGGCCGCCGTCGTCACCGGGACCGCCAGCACCAGCGCGATGGCGCCCACCAGCGTGCGGATGACCTCCTCGGCCAGCGCCGAGCTGGTCAGCACGACACCGGCCGGCTGGGCGTAGATCTCGAACAGCAGCAGCAGCGGCAGCGCGGCCCCGGCGTAGGCGAACACGATCGTGTACACCGTCGAGGCGATGTGGTCGCGGCCCACCGCCATGCCGCGGCGGTAGAGCGCCCGCCAGCCCATCGCGGGGTCCACCTCGTGCAGCTGCCACAGCGCCGAGGCCTGGGTGATCGTGACGTCGTTGAGCACGCCGAGGCCCGCGACGACGACGCCGGCGATGACCAGCCCGGAGAAGTCGAGCGTCGGGTCGTACGTCAGCAGCTGGGTGGTCTCCTCGCTGGTCAGGCCGGTCAGCCGCGCCGCGGCGACCGACGCCGCGCCGAGCCCGGTGACCAGCGCCAGGCCGAACAGCGTGCCCACGAGCGCCGTCGTCGTCCGGGCGGAGAAGCCGTGGGCGAGGTAGAGGACGACGAACATGATCGCGGCCGAGCCGACGAGGCTGACCAGCGTCGGCGAGGAGCCCGCCAGCAGCGCGGGCAGCACGAACTGCAGCAGGACGAAGAACGCGAACGCGAGTCCCACCAGCGCGGCCAGCCCGCGCAGCCGGGCGACCGCGACGGTGACCAGCGCGAACGCGATCGCCAGCGCGAGCATCGGCGTGCTCCGCTCGACGTCGGAGAACTGGTAGCTGGTGCCGCCCTCGGCGCCGGGGTCGCGGGTGAGCACGATGGTGTCGCCCTCCCCGACCCCGTTGGCGACGACGTCGGCCTGCAGGTCGACCTGCTGGAACTCCCCGGCGCCGGACCCCTCGAGCACCTCGACGACGGCGGTCGCGCAGGTGGCCTGCGAGGTGCCGGCCTCGCCGCAGGGGAACGTCTGCAGCGACACGACCCGCCCGTCGGGATAGGTGGTGCCCGGGGGCAGGAAGGTCTCGGCGACCTGCTGGGCACGGGTCGGCTCGTCGTCGGGCCAGAGCACGACCAGGCCGACGACGGTGGCCAGCCCGGCGGGGACGAGCAGCAGCAGCATCAGCCACACCGCCCGGCGCCGGCGGGTCAGCGTCTCGGCGCTCGGCGGCGGCGCGTCGGGGTCCGCACCGTGGGAGTGGCCGTGGGAGGAGGAAGAGGGCGGCACCCGGTCAGGCTAGGAGCCGCGCCCCTCCGGGCCCCGCCCGACACCGGGGGCTCAGGCGCTGCGCCCGTCCGGCCCGTCGGGCCGCCGGGTCTGGGCGCCGGAGGGCGGCGAGCCGCCGCCGTCGGCCGGCCCCGCCTCGGGGTCGACCACCTCGAAGCGCCGCCAGAGGCCGGTCAGCTGCAGCGGCCGGACGACCGCGATCGGCGGCGAGACCAGCGCGACGGTGACCGCCCGCGGCTGCGTCATGCGCTGCAGCTGCACCAGCACCGCCATCCCGGCCGAGTTCATGAACGTCACCCCGGCCAGCTGCAGCTCCAGCCGCGAGAGCGTGGGCACCGAGAGGAGCTGGTCGGTGACCGCGCGGACCAGGGGACGGCGGGCGGCCTCGGTCAGGTCGCCGGTGACGGCCACCCGGCTGACGTCACCGTCGAGCTCGACGGTGACGTCGGGGGCCTCGCCGTCGTGCCGGCCCTCTGCCTCGGGGCCGTGGTCGGCCGCGGCGCCCTCGTCCGGCGGTACGGAGTCGTCCATGTACGCGCACTTCCCGCTGCCCGCGGATCCCATGCCCGGGCGGCCGCCAGGAGCGCCTCAGACCAGCCCGTGCGCGTGGACGGCCTCGGCGACCTGCAGGAAGCCGGCGACGTTCGCGCCGAGGACGAGGTCGCCCGGGGAGCCGTACTCCTCGGCGGTGGCGGCGCACCGCTCGTGGATGCCGCGCATGATCTCCTCCAGCCGGGCCTCGGTGTGCTCGAAGGTCCAGCGGTCGCGCGAGGCGTTCTGCTGCATCTCCAGCGCGGAGGTGGCCACGCCCCCGGCGTTGGCGGCCTTGCCCGGCGCGAAGCCGATCCCGGCCTCGCGGAACACCCGCACCGCGTCGGGGGTGGCCGGCATGTTGGCGCCCTCGACGACGTAGCGGCAGCCGCCCCGGGCCAGGACCGCCGCGGCGTCCCCGTCCAGCTCGTTCTGCGTCGCGCTGGGGATGGCGACGTCGCAGGGCACGTCCCAGATGCTGCCGCCGGCCACGAACGACGCCGACGGGACGCGCTCGGCGTAGGCGCCGATCCGGGCCCGCTCGACCTCCTTGACCTGCTTGAGGACCTCGAGGTCGATGCCCTTCTCGTCGACGACGTAGCCGCTGGAGTCCGAACAGGCGACCACCGTGCCGCCGAGCTGGTGCACCTTCTCGATGCCGTAGACGGCGACGTTGCCCGACCCGCTGACGGTGACCCGCCTGCCGTCGAAGGACTCCCCGGCGGCCTCCATCATCGCCTCGGCGAAGAAGGCCGCCCCGTAGCCGGTGGCCTCCGTGCGCACCAGCGCTCCGCCCCAGCCCAGGCCCTTGCCGGTGATGACCCCGGACTCGTAGCGGTTGGTGATCCGCTTGTACTGGCCGAACAGGTATCCGATCTCGCGGGTGCCCACCCCGATGTCACCGGCGGGCACGTCGGTGTACTCGCCGAGGTGCCGGTACAGCTCGGTCATGAAGGACTGGCAGAAGCGCATGACCTCGGCGTCGGAGCGGCCCTTGGGGTCGAAGTCCGAGCCGCCCTTGCCGCCCCCGATGGGCATGCCGGTGAGCGCGTTCTTGAACACCTGCTCGAAGCCGAGGAACTTGACGATCCCGAGGTTGACCGACGGGTGGAAGCGCAGGCCGCCCTTGTAGGGCCCGAGCGCGGAGTTGAACTCGACGCGGAAGCCGCGGTTGATCTGCACCTCCCCGGCGTCGTCCTGCCAGGGCACCCGGAAGATGACCTGCCGCTCGGGTTCGCAGATCCGCTCGACGGTCTTCATCTCGGTGTACTCGCTGTGCCGGCCGAGCACCACGGCCAGCGACTCGAGGACCTCGCGGACCGCCTGGTGGAACTCCGGCTCCGCGGGGTTGCGGCGCAGCACCTCCTCGTGGATGCGCTCGACCACCGGCGGGAGGCTGTCGGCCACGGCTGTCCTCCACTCCTCGACCGGATCCGTTCCGGATCCGCGACCCCATGATGCCGTCCGGGTACCGGCGTCCCCCTCGGGGGGAGGAGGGCGCCCGAGACGTGCGGAGCCGCCGGCCTGGTCGAGGGGGGCCGGGAACAACATCCGCAGATGGACGTTTACACGAGTGCACGACCGAGGTAATCTCCAGTCGCCACTAGAGGTCCTGCCTCGGGCAGCGAACACCACACGGACACACCAGGAGGTGCACCAGCCATGATGCTGACCGCCTACGACCCGTTCGCCGCCACGTCCGCCGCCTTCCGCGCGCTCGACCAGCTCGCCGGCCGCGGCGGCACCGCCCGCGCGCTGTCGGGCATGCCGATGGACGCCTACCGGGTCGGCGACAAGTTCGTCGCCCACTTCGACCTGCCCGGCGTCGACCCCGGCTCGATCGACCTGTCCATCGAGGGCACCACGCTCACCGTCAGCGCCGAGCGCTCGGTCCCGCAGCTGGAGAACGCCGAGTGGGCCGTGGCCGAGCGTCCCTACGGCGCCTACACACGGCAGCTGGTCCTGGGTCGCAGCCTCGACACCGACCGGCTGGAGGCCAGCTACCACGACGGCGTCCTGACCGTGAGCATCCCGGTGGCCGAGAAGGCGCGGTCCCGCAAGATCACCGTCACCCGTGCCGACGCGCCGACCCCCGTCGAAGGGCGCACCATCGAGCACGACAACGAGCAGCGCGCCGTCGAGAGCTGACCGGCGCACCGATCGGTGACCCGAACGCGGGGCCGGGCCGCGACGGCCCGGCCCCGCGCCGTTCCCGGGCGGTCCCCGGGTCCCCGTCCGACGAGGAGTCCCCGTGAGCAGCGAGGCCAGGCACGCCGCCGGCGACGGCGGCCCGGCCGGGGACGCCGCACCCGACCGCGCCGCACCCGACGACACCATCCGCGACAGCGCCCCGCCCGACGGCGCCGCTGCCGACGCCGTCCGGCGGCTCGACGATCCCGACTACCCCGCGCTGACCATGAGCCAGGCCGCGGCGCTGCTCGGCGTGCAGGCGGCCTTCCTGCGCAGCCTCGACGGCTCCGGCGTGCTGCACCCGCACCGCTCGCCCGGCGGCCACCGGCGCTACTCGCGCCACCAGCTCCTGCTCGCCGCCCGGCTGCGGGGCCTGCTCGACGAGGGCCACCCGCTGGCCTCGGCCGAGGTCATCGTCGGCCTGCAGGACGAACTGGCCGACGCACAGGCCGACAACGACCGGCTCCGCGACGCCGTCGACCGGCTGCGCTCACCCCGCGCCGGAGCCGGGGAGCCGGACGGCACCTGACACACCGGCCCGGCGCCCGCCGGTGCGTGCGACCGGTCAGCGCGGCCGCAGGCCGTCGAGGAGCGCGTCGACGGTCTGCACGAGCAGCGCGTCGACGTCGGCGCCGCGGAGCACGCCGCTGACCGAGAGCGCGGCGACCCCGTGCAGCGCGGCCCACAGCGCCGTCGCGAGGGCTCCGGGGTCGCCGGCGCACACCTCGCCACGGGCCTGCGCGTCGGCGATCAGCGCGTCCGGCCCGGACAGCCCTGGGCCGTCGTGCGACTCGCCGGCGGCCTTGCCGGCGAACATGAGCTCGAGGAGGGCCGGCTCCCCGGTGGCGAAGTGCACGTAGGCGCGGCCGAGGGCGAGCAGCCGGGGCCGCAGCCCGGCCTCGGCGCCGGGGTCGGCGGCGGCCAGGGCGGCATCGAGCCGCTGCCAGCCCGAGCGGGCCAGCGCGGTCAGGAAGGCCTGACGGTCGGGGAAGTGCCGGTTGGGGGCGGCGTGGCTGACGCCGAGGTCGCGGGCCAGCGCCCGCAGGGACAGGTCGGCGACCGTACCGGTGCGCAGCTGGTGCGCCGCCCGCTCCAGCAGGGCGGCCCGCAGGTCGCCGTGGTGGTAGGGCTGCTCGGGTGCGCGCACGTCGGAGGAGCGTAGTCCGAGTAGACGTTGACTACATTGTTGACGGCGACTACATTCACTCGGCATGACGAAGTCCTCGTTCACCGTTCCGTCCCAGGCCGGCCGCACCGCCGTCGTCACCGGCGCCACCAGCGGGCTGGGCCTGGCCACCGCCCGGGCCCTGGCCGCCGCCGGCGCCCGCGTCGTGCTCGCCGTCCGCGACACCGCCCGTGGCGAGGCCGCCGCCGCGGGCCTGCCCGGCGACGTCGAGGTGCGCCGGCTGGACCTGGCCGACCTCGCGTCGGTGCGCGACTTCGCCGCCGCGTGGCGCGGTCCGCTCGACGTCCTCGTCAACAACGCCGGGATCATGATGGTCCCCGAGGCGCGGACCGCCGACGGCTTCGAGCTGCAGTTCGGCACCAACCACCTGGGGCACTTCGCGCTGACCAACCTGCTGCTGCCGCACGTCACCGACCGGGTGGTCACGGTCTCCTCGGGGGCGCACCGCATGGGCTCGATCGACCTCGCCGACCTGAACTGGGAGCGGCGGCGCTACTCCCCCGAGCGCGCCTACGGCCAGTCCAAGCTGGCCAACCTGCTGTTCACGCTCGAGCTGCAGCGCCGGCTGACCGCGACCGGCTCGCCGGTGCGCTCCGTGGCGGCGCACCCGGGGTGGTCGGCGACCGCGCTGCAGGGCCGGACGGAGAACCGGGTCAAGCACGCGGCGATGGCGCTGGGCAACCGGCTGGTCGCCCAGTCCGCCGAGCAGGGCGCCCTGCCCACGCTGTTCGTGGCCACCGCCGACCTGCCGGGCGGCAGCTACGCCGGCCCCGACGGCGCCTTCGAGATGCGCGGCGAGCCGACCCTGGTCGGGCGCACCCGCGCGGCCAGTGACCTCGACCTCGCGGCCCGGCTGTGGGCGGCCTCCGCGGAGCTGACCGGCGTCGACTTCCCGGCCACCCTCCCCGCCGGCGTCTGAGCACGTCCGCGGAAGTGCACGAACTAGAGGGCGGGGAGGAGCAGCAGGGCGGTCGGGACGAGCAGCAGCAGTCCGGCGCCCAGCAGCGCCGCGGCTCGGCCCGCGGGAGGCAGGGGCTCGGGCGGCGCCAGCAGCCGCACCACCCGAGCGGCCACCGCGCTGCCGGCCACCGACAGCGCGCCACTGGGGACCCCGCCACCCGCTCCCCCGGCCGCGACGACGATCGCCTGCGCCAGCGTCCGCCGCGGGTCCGTCCCGCGCAGCGAGGCCAGCGCGCGGTCGTCGGCGCGCATCTCCACCAGCTCCCGGACGGCGGCGTGCGCCCGCGCCGCCGCGGGGAGCACCGGCAGCGCCGCCTCCCACGCCACGAACGGCAGCAGGTAGAGGTGGTGGCGCTCGGCGAGGTGCGCGCGCTCGTGGGCGACGACGGCGGCGAGCTGGTCGTCGTCGAGCTCGGCGACCATGCCCGAGGAGAGCACCAGCAGCGGGCGGGCGCCCGGGATGCAGAAGGCCACCGGCGCGGGGTGCTCGAGCAGCCGGGCGTCGGGCGCGGCGGCCGCGGGCCGGACGACGAGCTCGAGCAGCTCCCGGTGGCGGCGGCGGGTGCGGGTGGTGCGGACCCAGGACAGCGCGAGCACGCCCAGCAGCTCCAGCGCGAGGACGGCGGCCAGCGTCAGGGTGACCCAGTGGTCGCCGCGGACGGGGTCACGCGCGGGGTCGCCGGTGAGCACCGCCGCACCGGCCTCGGGCAGCGAGTGACCCCAGGGCGCCAGGCCGTGCACCAGCAGCGCGCCGATGATCGACAGACCGCCGGCCAGCCCGATCGCCTGCCAGCACACCAGGGCCACGAGCGGGTCGCGGCGGGGCCAGCGGGCGCGGCCGAGCAGTGCCGGGACCGGCCAGGCGAGCGCCGCGGCGAGGACCGCGAGCGCCGCGGCGGTCGCGGGCAGCACGTCAGCGGGTGCCGGCGTCCGGCGCGCTCCCGTCCAGCAGCCGGCGGAGCAGCCGCGCCTCCTCCGGGTCGACGCCGCCGACGAACCGGGCCAGCACCGCCTGCCGGTCACCGGACCGGCCGAGCACCTCGTGCATCAGCTCGGCGGCGTGCTGCTCGCGGGTGGCGGTCGGCCGGAAGCGGCGCGGCCGGGCGTCGTCGTGCTCGACGAAGCCCTTGCCCTCCAGGCGGGACAGGACGGTGTGCACGGTGGTCAGCGCCAGCTCGCGGTCGGCCAGCGCGTCGCGCAGCTCGGCCGCGGCGACCGGTCCCTCGGCCGCCCACAGCACGTCCATGACGGTCCGCTCCAGGTCCCCCAGCGACGCCACGGCTCCTCCTGTCGATCGGTTCTACCCAGCGTAGAACGCTCGCGCCACCCCCCGCACGGAGGCTGTCGCGCACCTCACGCCGACATCTTCTACGCGCCGTAGAGAAGCAGTTCTACGAGGCGTAGAAAGGAGGTGCCGGGAGTTCCGGCAGGTGAGGAGCAGGTGCCGTGGACGTCCTGGACATCGCCCGCTGGCAGTTCGGCATCACGACCGTCTACCACTTCCTCATGGTCCCGCTGACCATCGGCCTGGGGATCCTGGTCGCGGTGATGCACACCCTCTGGGTGCGCACCGGCAAGCCGGAGTGGCTGCGGATGACCCGCTTCTGGGGCCGCGTCTACCTGGTCAACTTCGTGCTCGGCGTGGCCACCGGCCTGGTGCAGGAGTTCCAGTTCGGCCTGGCGTGGAGTGAGTACTCCCGCTTCGTCGGCGACGTCTTCGGCTCGCTGCTGGCGATGGAGGCGCTGCTGGCCTTCTTCCTCGAGTCGACCTTCCTCGGCCTGTGGATCTTCGGCTGGGGCCGCATCCCGGAGAAGCTGCACCTGGCCGCGCTGTGGGCCGCCGTCGTCGGCTCGATCGTCAGCGCGTACTTCATCATCGCGGCCAACTCGTGGATGCAGCACCCGGTCGGGGTCACCGTCGGCGCGGACGGCCGCCCGCAGCAGGTCGACTTCCTCGCCGTGCTGACCAACAACACCGCCCTGGCCGCGTTCACCCACGCGATCGTCGCGGCGCTCATGGTCGCCGGCGCCCTGCTCGTCGGCATCGGCCTCTACCAGATGCGGAAGCGGAGGCTGGCGCAGGCGCCCACCACCGACGTCGACCACGCCGTCTGGCGGCGCTCGGTCCGGCTCGGCGGCTGGGTCTCGCTGGCCGCCTTCGTGCTGGTCGCCGTCACCGGCGACTGGCAGGGCAAGCTCATGTACCACCAGCAGCCGCTGAAGATGAGCTCGGCCGAGGCGCTGTGCGAGACCGAGGCGCCCGCGCCGTTCTCGGTGTTCGCCTGGGCCAAGCTCGGCTCCAACGAGTGCGACGACGTGCACAGCATCACCGTCCCGGGGCTGCTGTCCTTCCTCGCGCACAGCGACTTCTCCACCGCCGTCCCCGGCATCGAGGACCTGCAGGAGCAGTACGCCGAGGTCTACGGCGCCACGTACCCCGACGACCCGAGCTTCGGCGACCGGGCCGGCCAGCCCATCGACTACACCCCGGTGCTCGCGGCCACCTACTGGAGCTTCCGGCTGATGATCGGCATGGGCGCCGTGTCGGCCGGGGTGGCGGCCTACGCGCTGTGGGCCACCCGCCGCGGGCGCGTGCCGACGTCACGGGTCGGCGTCTACGGCTCGCTGCTGGCCGTCGGGGCGCCGTTCGTGGCCAACTCGGCCGGCTGGGTCTTCACCGAGATGGGCCGTCAGCCCTTCGTCGTCCACCCGAACCCCGACGTCCCGGTGGGCGAGCAGGTGTACTTCTTCACCGCCCAGGCCGTCTCCCCCGGCATCACCGCCGCCGAGGTGTGGACCTCGCTGGTCAGCCTGGGCCTGCTCTACGGCGCCCTGGCCGTGGTGGAGCTGTTCCTGCTCGTCCGGCTGGTCCGCCGCGGGGTCACCACCGGCGACACCACCCCGACGCCGCCGGCGGTGGGCAACTTCCGGCGGGACGGCGACCGGGACGACGACAACAGCGACGACGACGTCCTCTCCTTCGCGTACTAGGAGCACCCGACCATGGACCTGCAGACCCTCTGGTTCGCCGCCGTGGCGGTGCTGTGGACCGGCTTCCTGCTGCTCGAGGGCTTCGACTTCGGCGTCGCGGCGCTGCTGCCGGTGCTCGGGCGGCGGACCGCCGACCGGCACCTCATGCTGCGCACCATCGGCCCGGTGTGGGACGGCAACGAGGTCTGGCTGATCACCGCCGCCGGCGCGGTGTTCGCCGCCTTCCCCGGCTGGTACGCCACCTGGCTGCCGGCGCTGTACCTGCCCTTCGTCGTGGTGCTGCTCGGCCTGATCGTGCGGGCGGTGGCCTTCGAGTGGCGGCACTCCTCGCACGACCCGCGCTGGGACGCCGCCTGGACCCGCGTCATCACCGACGGCTCGCTGGTGGCCGCGGCCGGCGTCGGTGCGGCGCTGGGCGCCACCACGCTGGGCCTGCCGATCGACGCCGACGGCACCCGGGTCGGCGGCGCGTTCGCGGGCCTGGGCTGGTCGTCGCTGCTCGGCGCGGCGGCGGTGCTCGGCTTCTCGCTGGTGCACGGCGCGCTGTTCCTCGCGCTCAAGACCGACGGCCCGGTGCGGCTGCGGGCGCGGGCGTTCGCGCTGCGCTGGTCGCCGGTGGCCGCGCTGCCGCTGCTGGCCTGGGCCGGCCTGGTGCAGCTGCGCTCGGGCACGGCGGTCACCGCGGTGCTGTGGCTGGTGGCGGCGCTCGCCGTCGTCGTCACCTGGACCCGGGTGCGGCTCGACCGCGAGGGCCAGGCCTTCGCGGGCTGGGCCACCGTGCTGCTGGCCTCGGCGGCCACGCTGTTCGGCGCGGCCTACCCGGTGGTGCTGCCCTCGACGGTCGACCCGGCGTTCGACGTGACCATCGCGGCGGCCTCGGTCAGCGACTACACGCTCACCGTGATGACCTGGGTGGCCGCGGTCGGGCTGCCGGTGGTGCTGGCCTACCAGGCCTGGACCTACTGGGTGTTCCGGAAGCGGCTCACCGCCGAGCCGGAGCACGAGGCGGTGGCCGCGTGACCTCGCGGGGGCCGCTCGCGCCGCTGGCCGGCGTGCCGGGGCTGCCCGGCGCGCTGGCCCGGGCGGCGGCCGCCGCGCTGGTGTCGACGGCGGGGCTGGTGCTGCTCGCCGCCGGCCTGGCGCACGCCGTCTCCCGCGCCGCGGGATACGCCGACGGCGCGGTGACCGGCCCGCTGGCGCTGGCCGCGGCCGGCGCGGTGGTGCGCGCGGTCGCCGGGGCTCTCGGCGAGCGGGCCGCCGCCCGCGACGCCCGCCGCGCCGAGGACGCGCTGCGCCGCGCACTGCTCGACCGGCTGGCCGCCTCGCCGGCCGCGGTCGCCGCCGCGGGCGGTCCGGCACCCGCCGCGGTGCTGGCCACCACGCGGCTGGCCGACCTCGCGCCCGGCCTGGCCGGCTACCTGCCCGCCCTCGCGCAGGCGGCGCTCGTGCCGCCGGTGCTGCTGGTCGTGCTCGCCGCCACCGACCTGCTGTCCGCGGGCCTGGTCGCGGTCACCCTGCCGCTGGTGCCGCTGTTCCTCGCGCTGGTCGGGCTGGCCACCCGCGACGGCACCACCAGCGCCGCGCGAGCGCTGGACCGGCTGGCCGCGCACGTCGCCGAGCTGGTCCGCGGGCTGCCGGTGCTGGTGGGCCTCGGGCGGGCCGCCGAGCAGGTGGCCGCGCTCGCCGAGCTGGGCGAGGCCGCGCGCCGGCGGACCCTGGCCACGCTGCGCCTGGCCTTCCTCTCCGCGCTGGTCCTCGAGCTGATCGCCACGCTGTCGGTCGCGCTGGTCGCGGTCACCGTGGGCCTGCGGCTGGTGCACGGCGACCTCGACCTCGCCGTCGGCCTGACCGCGCTGCTGCTCGCCCCGGAGGCCTTCGCGCCGCTGCGCGCCCTGGGCACCGCCCACCACGCCGGCGAGGCCGCCACGCTGGCCGCCGCCGAGGCCCGCGCGGTGCTCGCGGCGCCGGTCCCGCCGGCCGCTCCCGAGCCGGACGGCGGCGACCCCCGCGGCGCCGACGTCGCCGTCACCGGGCTGACCGTGCGCCACCCCGGCCGGGCGGTGCCCGCGCTGCCGCCCACCGACCTCGTGCTGCGCCCCGGCGAGCTGGTCGTGCTGCGCGGCCCCAGCGGCTCGGGCAAGTCGACGCTGCTCGCCGCGCTCACCGGTGCCCTCGACCCGGCCGCCGACGTCGCCGGCACCGTCACCGGGGTGCCGGCCGGCGGCGTCGCGCTGGTCGCCCAGCACCCGCGGACGACGGCGCCGACGGTCGCCGACGAGCTGCGCCGGCACGCCGCGCCCTCGCCCGGCCCGGACGCCGTCGTCGCCGAGGCGTTCGTCGTCGAGGCGCTGGAGCGGGTGGGCGCGGGCGACCTCGCCGGCCGCGACTGCGCCACCCTCTCCCCCGGCGAGCTGCAGCGCGTGGCGCTGGCCCGGGCGCTGGTGCGGGTCCGCCGCGGCGCCCGGCTGCTGCTGGCCGACGAGCCCACCGCGCACCTCGACGAGGCCTCGGCCGCCCGCGTCGCCGCCGTCCTGGCCGGCCTGCGCGGCACGGTCACCGTCCTGCTGGTCACGCACGACCCCGCGCTGGCCGCGCTCGCCGACCGCACGGTGTCGCTGCCCGGTGCCGCCGTCCCCGCTGTGGCATCGCCCCTTCCCGCGAGATCGGCGGTCTCGTGGCGGTCGGCGCCCGATGGCCACGAGAGCGCCGATCTCGCGAAGGAAGGGAGCAGCAGCACGACGACGGCGCTCGGCTGGCCGCGCCGGGCGCTGCTGCGGGCGATCGCGGCGGGCACGGCCTCGGCCGGCGCCGGCGTCGCACTGACCGCCGTCTCGGGCTGGCTCATCGTCCGCGCGGCGGAGATGCCCCCGATCCTCACGCTGCTGGTCGCCATCGTCGGCGTCCGCGCGTTCGGCCTCGGCCGCGCGGTGCTGCGCTGGGTCGAGCGGCTGACCGCGCACGACGCCGCCCTGCGCATGGCCGCCGACCTGCGGGTGCGGGTGTGGCGTGCGCTGGCCGCGCAGGGCGTGGCCGCCGACCGGACGCCGGGCAGCGCGCTGGCCCGGGTCGTCGGCGACGTCGGGCTGGTGCAGGACCTCTCGGTCCGGGTGGTCCCGCCGGCGCTGGTCGCCACCACCGTCCCGGCGCTCACCCTCGCTGCGCTGGCGCTGGTCTCCCCGGCCGCCGCGGGCGCCGCCGCGCTGGTGCTGGCCGCCACCGCCGCGCTCGTGGTGCTGGCGCACCGCCGCGTCGACGCCGGTGCCGCCCGCGCGGAGGGCACGCTGCGGGTCGCCGCGCTGCGCGAGGTCACCACGGCGCTGGAGGGCGCGGCCGACCTGCGCGCGCACGGTCTCGCCGCCGCGACCGCCGCCGACCTCGCCGCCGTCGCCGCCCGCCGCTCGGCCGCCGCGGCCACCGGCGCCCGGGCCGGCGCACTCGGCAGCGGGCTGGTCGTGCTCGGCACGGGCCTCGCCGCGGTGCTCGCCACCGCCGTCGGCGCGGGCGCCGGGCTGCCCGGCCCGGCGGTGGCGGTGCTGGGCCTCGCGCCGCTGGCGCTGGCCGAGCCGCTCACCGGCCTGGTTCCCGCGCTGCAGCGGCGCGGCGCGCTGGCCGACGCCCGCGCCCGCCTCGACGCCGTCCTCACCGCCCCGGTGCCCGCCGACCCCGCCGCCCCGCGGCCGGCTCCGGCCCCGGTGCGCGACCTCGTCGTCACCGGCCTGACCGCCGGCTGGCCCGGGGGGCCCGACGTGCTGCGCGGGCTGACCGCGCGGGCCGGCGCCGACGACGGCTGGCTGGTGGTCCGCGGCCCCTCGGGCGCCGGCAAGTCGACCCTCGTCGCGGTGCTCCTCGCGGCGCTGCGCCCGCGCGGCGGCAGCTACACGCTGGGCGGCGCCGACACCGCGACGCTCACCGGCGACGCGGTCCGGGCGCGGACGGCGTGGCTGCCGCAGGAGGCGCACGTGTTCGCCTCGACCATCCGGGCGAACCTCGCGCTGGCCGCCCCGCGCGGGGAGCTGGCCGGCGCCGACGGCGCGGCGCGGATGACCGCCGCGCTCACCGCGGCCGGCCTCGGGCCGCTGCTGGCCGGGCTGCCCGAGGGCCTCGACACCCAGGTCGGCGCCGGCGGCACGGCAGTGTCGGGCGGCGAGCGGCGCCGGCTGGCCGCGGCCCGCGCCCTCCTGGCCGACCGCGACGTCGTCCTGCTCGACGAGCCGACCGCCCACCTCGACCCGCCGACCGCCGCCGTGCTGGTGGCCGACCTCCGGCAGGCGCTGGCCGGGCGGGTGGTGGTCTGCGTGACCCACGACGACGCCGTCGAGCGGCCCGGTGACACGGTCCTCGACCTCGGCGCGCGGGAGGCCGTGCCCGCCTGAGGGACGGGGCGGGATCGGTCAGGCCGCCATCGCGCGCGGGCGGAGCGGGCCGCCCGGCGGGACCCGGCGCACCTCGAAGCCGGGGCTGCGGGGCAGCAGCGGGTCGGCGACCACGGGCAGCCCGGCGGGTTCCCCGAGCAGGCCGGCGGCGAGCCCGGCCGGGCGCAGCTGGCCGTGCAGGCGGTCGAGCAGCTCGGGCCGTACGCGGATCTCGCGCGGCGGGGCGGCGCCGGGCTCCCAGGCGACGGCGAGCAGGTCACCGGCCAGGCGGGAGCGCTCCGGCGCGACGATCGGGGCGACCGGGGACACCGGCGTCACCGGGGCGGCGGTGTGGACGGCGAGGGTGGCGGTGGCCATGGCGAGCCTCCTGGGCGGTTCCCCGTGCTCGGTCCAGCTGTCTCCTGTGAGGTCCTGCCTACCCCTGAGGTGTGACAGTTCCGGGCTGATACCGGGTCAGCGCGGGACCTCGACCGGGACCTCGACCGGGATCTCCGGGCCGAGCGTGGCGCCCTGCAGCAGCCGCAGGTCGTCGCCGGACCAGAAGCTGCCCGGGTCGTACCAGTTGCGCGGCCGGTCGGCCGGCAGCAGGCCCATCGCGGTGTAGGTGGCGGCCACCAGCTCGGCGCAGAACACCGTCTCGGCGGCGGTGCCCCGGCGCAGCCGCCCGTTGAGCCAGCCGCCGACCAGCCCGCGGGTGGTCGGGAACGGCCGGCCGTCGAACCGCGCGACGGTCCGCAGGACGGCGTCCTCCATCTCCCGGGTCACCCCGCCGTCGTCGGCCGGGCCGACCAGCTGCCGCAGCCAGGCGCGCTGGCCGTAGCGCTGCCGCCAGGTGCGGACGGCGTCGCGCAGGTCGTGCAGCTGGACGCCGCGCTGGTGCTGCCCGGTCCAGGCGTCGGGCAGCGAGCGGCCGAGCTCGGCGTGCCACAGCAGCGGCGGGAGGTCCTCGAGGACGACGGCCATGCCCACGTGGTTGACCGGCGCGTTGGTCAGCGCCCGGATCGCCCGGTCGGCCACCGAGGCGCCGCGGAACACCCAGACGTCGCCGGTCCGGGTGAGCTCGACCGCCTCGTCGAGGGAGAGCGCGCGGGGCCGGGACACGCGGCTACGTTAGGCGACCGTGCGGGTACCCAGGCGGACGTGGAAGCTGCTCGGCCTCGCCGGGCTGGCCGGGGTCGCGGCCACCGGCGCGGTGCTGGCCCGGGACGAGCGCCAGCGCCGGGCGCACACCCCCGAGGACGTCCGTGCCCGGCTGCACGAGCGGCACGCCGCTGCCGCGGCGGCCGTGGGGGACGGCGGGCCCGGCGACGAGCCGCCCGGCCCGGTCGAGGCACCGCCGCGCCGCCGGTTCCCCCGGATCCGGTTCCGGTCCCACCGCGTTTGACCCGTCGGAGGCCCGGTCATGCCCAGCGGGTGGCCAAGGACGGGGCGAGCGACGGAGGCGGGGCGTACCGGGCCCTGCGCGACGTCGAGGGCCGGCACCCGGCGGTCGAGAGCGTCGGCGAGCGGCTGCTCGGCGCGCTGCTCGACCGCGCCCACCTGATCCCGCCGCGGCTGGTCGGCCCGCTGGTCGCGCAGGAGCTGCACCGCGCCGGCGCCGAGGAGGTCGCGATCCTGCTGCAGGACATCGACCAGGTCGACCTGCACCCCCTGACCGGGCCCGGCCTGTCGGGCAAACCCGTCCCCATCGCCGACGGCCCGGCCGGCGCCGCGTTCGCCGGCGACCGGATGGTCGACGAGCCGCTCGCGGACGGCCGAGTCCGGCTGCACCTGCCGATGCTCGACGGCTCCGACCGGGTCGGCGTGCTGTCCCTGGTGCTCCGGGCGCCGACCGAGGCCGACCGGCGGCTGGCGCAGCGCGCCGCCGGACTGGTCGCGGACCTGCTGGTCACCAAGGACGCCTACACCGACACCTTCGCCCGCGTCCGCACCCGGCAGCCGATGACGCTGGCCGCGCAGCTGCAGTGGCAGAGCCTCCCGCCGCTGTCGATGACCACCCCCGACGTCGACCTGTCGGGCATCCTCGAGCCGGCCTACGAGGTCGGCGGCGACAGCTTCGACTACGCGCTCGACGAGCACGTGCTGCACCTCGCCGTCTTCGACGCCATGGGCCACGGCCTCACCGCGGCGCTGGCCTCCGTCGTCCTCGCCGGCTACCGGCACGGCCGCCGCCGCGACCTGTCCCTGACCGAGACCTACGCCGAGATGGACCGGGTCGTCGGCCAGCTCTTCCCCGGCCGGTTCGCCACCGGGCAGATCGGCCGGCTGGACACCGAGACCGGCGAGCTGAGCTGGGTCAACGCCGGGCACCACCCGGCGCTGTGGGTGCGCGGCGGCCGGGTCGTCGGCGAGCTCACCGGCCGGGCCAGCCGGCCGATCGGCTTCGGCAGCGCGGACCCCGAGGTGCACACCGTCGGGCTCGAACCCGGCGACCGGGTGCTGTTCTTCACCGACGGCGTCGTCGAGGAGCGCCTCGACGGCGGTGAGCAGTTCGGCGAGGCCCGGCTGCGGGAGCTGATCGAGGCGACCACGTCCGAGGGCCTGGCCGCCCCCGAGACCGTGCGCCGCCTCTCCCACGCGCTGATGGCCGCCCGGGCCGGCCGCACCAGTGACGACGCCACCCTGCTGCTCGTGGAGTGGAAGGCACCGCCGCGCGACGACGAACTGGCGCCCGACATCCCGGAGGCCAGCCCCACGGGCTCCGACAGCCGCTGACGACTCCCCGGACGCCCCGGCGGACGCAGCGCCACCGCCACACCGGGCCGCGCGCCGGCCCCTCCTCCCGCTCCCCCGCCGGGCCGACACTGCTCGCGCCGTCACGGGGGACCGTCCTCGGGAGGGAGCGCACCGTGTCCGACCACCCCAACCTGATCCGCATGCGCGAGGGCTACGAGGCCTTCGGCAAGGGTGACCTCGACCGCCTCCGGGAGCTGTGGCGACCGGACATCCGCTGGCACGAGCCCGGGGACAACGCACTGTCGGGCCGCTACACCGGCGTCGACGAGGTCTTCGCCCTCTTCGGCCGGCTGTTCGAGATCACCGAGGGCAGCTTCCGGGCCGAGGTGCGGGCGACCTTCGCCGACGACACCGACGGCGTCGCGGTCGTGCGGCTCACCGCCCACCGCGGGGACCGGGACATCGACGTGGTCGCCGCCCACCTGTTCCGCTACGACGAGGACGGTCGCGTCGCCGAGTTCCAGGAGGCGCACACCGACCAGGCCGCGGTGAACGCGTTCTACGCCTGATCTTCAGCCGGAGGGGAGCGCCGGCCCCTCGTCCTTGAGCGCGACGCCCGACGCCCCCAGTTCCCGCGCGGCCGACAGCAGGGCGGCGACGGTGTCGGCGGCCTGCGCGTAGGACAGCCCGTGGGGTGGGCGGACGTTCGAGACGCAGTTGCGCTCGGCGTCCACCCGTCCCGGCCGCGGGTCCCAGGTGAGGTAGACGCCGAGCGAGTCCGCCGACGACAGCCCCGGCCGCTCGCCGATCAGCACCACGACCGCGCGGGCGCCGAGGGCCTCGCCCACCGCGTCGCCGAGGGCCACCCGCGCCTGGGTGGCCACGACCGGCGGCGCGAGCGTCCAGCCGGGCAGCCGGTCGCGCAGCGCGGCGACCAGGCCGGGCCCGTGCGCCTGCACCGCGCGGGGCGAGAGCCCGTCGGCCAGCACGACCGCCAGGTCGGCGTCGGCCCGCGGCAGCGCCGTCCCCTCGGCGAGCCGCCGGCCGAGGTCGGGACGCTGCAGGTAGGTGGCCCGGTCCGGCGCGGCCGAGGCGACGACGAGCACCTCGCCGCCGAGGTCGGTCCGCAGCGCGTCGACGTCGAGCGGCGAGTGGACGGCGTCGCGGGCGGCGGCGTGCGCGGCGCGGAACTCCAGCTCGCGGGCGGTGGGCAGCGCGTCCCCGGCGCGGCCGAGCGCCACCCGCGCGCGGGTCGCCGACCGCAGCACCGACCACGGGTCGTCCCCGACCACGGTGCCATTGTCGCGATCAAGGCTCTCCTGGGTGCCTTTGTCGCGGTAAAGGCTGTTCTCGGTCACGGGGTCGCCGCCGCGAGCAGGGCGCGGGCGGCGGGCGCGTCGGGGGCCAGCTCGCGCACCCTGCCGCCGTCGTCGAGCAGGTCCATCCGGGCCAGCCACGCCTCGAACTCCGGCGCCGGCCGCAGCCCCAGCACCTGGCGCGCGGTGAGGACGTCGGAGAACGACAGCGACTGGTAGTGCAGCATCACGTCGTCGGCGCCCGGGACGGCGATGACGAACGAGCAGCCGGCCGCCCCGAGCAGCAGCGTCAGCGTGTCGGTGTCGTCGCCGTCGACCTCGGCGTGGTTGGTGTAGCAGACGTCCACGCCCATCGGCAGGCCGAGCAGCTTGCCGCAGAAGTGGTCCTCCAGGCCGGCGCGCAGCACCTGCTTGCCGTCGTAGAGGTACTCCGGGCCGATGAACCCGACGACGGTGTTGACCAGCAGCGGCTCGAAGTGCCGCGCGACGCCGTAGGCGCGGGCCTCCAGCGTCTGCTGGTCCACCCGCCGCCCGCCGATCCCGAGGTGGGCGCCCGCCGACAGCGCCGACCCCTGCCCGGTCTCGAAGTAGGTGACGTTGTCGCCGACCGTGCCGCGGCCCAGCGCGAGCGCCCCGGCGCGGGCCTCGGCGAGCAGGTCGAGGGTGACCCCGAAGCCGCGGTTGGCCTCCTGCGTGCCGGCCACCGACTGGAACACCAGGTCCACCGGCGCGCCCTGCTCCAGCGCGCGCAGCGTGGTGGTCACGTGGGCGAGCACGCACGACTGGGTGGGGATGTCGTAGCGGCTGATGACCGCGTCGACCAGCTCGAGCAGCGCCACGGTGCGGGCCGGCGAGTCGGTGGCCGGGTTGATCCCGATGACGGCGTCGCCGGAGCCGTGCAGCAGCCCGTCGAGGATCGAGGCGGTGACCCCGACCGGGTCGTCGGTCGGGTGGTTGGGCTGCAGCCGCGACGCCAGCCGCCCGGGCAGGCCGATCGTGCTGCGCAGCCCGGTGACCACCCGCGTCCGCCGGGCGACGGCGACCAGGTCGGCGGTGCGCATCAGCTTCGACGTCGCGGCGACCATCTCCGGCGTCAGCCCGGGCGCGAGCGCGCTGATCGCCGCCTCGTCGCCGGCCGCCGTCCAGGCCAGCAGCCGGTCGCGGAACTCCCCCACCGTCAGCGACGCGACCGGGGCGAAGGCGGCGGCGTCGTGGGTGTCGAGCACCAGCCGGGTGACGTCGTCCTCGTCGTAGCCGACCACCTGCTCGTCGAGGAAGGTGGCCAGCGGCAGGTCGGCCAGCACCGTCTGCGCGGCCACCCGCTCCTCCGCCGACTCCGCGGCGCACCCGGCGAGCACGTCCCCCGAGCGCGACGGCGTCGCCTTCGCCATCAGCTCCACCAGCGACGGGAACTCGTAGGTGTGCCCGCCGAGGGTGGCCCGCCGTCTCACCGGACGTCGTCCTCGGCCTCGGCGAGCAGCTCGAACTCCTCCTCCGGCGCCGAGGCCACCAGGTGGTGCCGGCTGTAGAGGGCGAACCAGGCGAGGAAGACGACGTAGGCCGCGAGCGTCCACAGCGCGGCCTTGACGTCGACGAGGAAGGTGGCCACCACCGCGGCGGCCGCCAGCACCAGCGCGACGCCGGTGGTCGCCGTGCCGCCCGGGGTCCGATACGGCCGCGGGAGGCCCGGTTCGCGGCGGCGCAGCACGATGTGGCTGACCATCATCAGCACGTAGGAGACCGTCGCCCCGAAGACGGCCATGTTGAGCAGCATCGCGCCCTGGCCGGTGAGCGAGAGCACGAAGCCGATGGCGCCGGGGACGAGCAGCGCCAGCACCGGCGCCCGGCGGGAGTTGGTCACCGACAGCGCCCGGGGCAGGTACCCGGCGCGGGAGAGCGCGAAGGTCTGCCGCGAGTACGCGTAGATGATCGAGAAGAAGCTGGCCACCAGCCCGAACAGGCCAGCGTAGTTGACCACCCGGGTCAGCCCCTCGGAGGCGCCGGCGCCCGCGAGCGCGTCGACCGGCGGGTTGCCCGAGCCGGCGATCGCCTCGGACCCCGCCG
Source organism: Geodermatophilus sp. SYSU D00700 (assembly GCF_054050255.1). NCBI lineage: Bacteria > Bacillati > Actinomycetota > Actinomycetes > Geodermatophilales > Geodermatophilaceae > Geodermatophilus > Geodermatophilus sp. SYSU D00700. The sequence goes on from NZ_JBJGZA010000003.1 coordinate 123,419, forward strand.
CGCCGGGGGTGAACACCAGCATGAGGACGGCGAGCACGACCAGCACGCCCATGGCCGCGACGATCCCGCGCGGCATCGACCGGGCCGGGTCGCGGGCCTCCTCGGCGGCCAGCGGCACGCTCTCGACGGCGAGGAAGAACCAGATCGCGAACGGGAACGCCGCCCAGATACCCATCAGCCCGTACGGCAGGAAGGACGAGGCGCCGGCCGCGTCGGTGGGCGCGATGTCGAGCAGGTTGCCCGCGTCGAACTGCGGGATGGCGCCGACCAGGAAGACCACCAGCCCGGCGAGCGCGACGACGGTGACGGCGAACATCGCCTTGAGCGCCTCGCCGACGCCCATCAGGTGGATGCCGATGAACAGCGCGTAGACCACGAGGTAGACCCACCAGCCGTCGGTGATCCCGAACAGCCCGAGGGACTCGACGTAGGCGCCGATGAACGTGGCGATCGCCGCCGGTGCGATGGCGTACTCGATGAGCACCGCGACGCCGGTGGCGTAGCCGCCCCAGGGGCCCAGGGCGCGCCGGGCGAAGGTGTAGCCGCCACCGGCGGTCGGCAGCGCCGAGCCCAGCTCGGCCAGCCCGAACACCATGGCGGTGTACATGACCGCCATGAGCACGGTGGCGATCAGCAGGCCGCCGAAGCCGCCCTCCCCCAGGCCGAAGTTCCAGCCGGCGTAGTCACCGGAGATGACCGCCGAGACGCCGAGGCCGGCCAGCAGCAGCCAGCCCGCGGTCCCGGTGCGCAGCCGGCGCCGCTCGTGGTAGCCGGCGTCGACCCGCTCGGCCTCGACTCCTCCGTGGGCCGGCCGGGCCGGAGTGGGACGGGCGGTGGGATCGGCGGTCATGGGCGCTCCCGACGTCGGCCCGCCGTCGGCGGGGAGCGCCAGCCTGGTCCCGCGCCGGGTGCCGGGTCAACGGGGTGCGACGGAACGGAACGTGCCGTTCACGCAGCCGGCCTCACGGGATCCCGTGCCACCGCCCGCTGGTCGCGTTGCCCTCCGGCCTGGACTCGAAGACGTTGCCCGCCGTCGGCGGGGTCCGGTCGTCGTCGGCGAGGGCGAACACCCGCAGCAGCGGGCCGACGAGCGCGTCGTAGAGCGCGGGGAACAGCCGGAAGCCGAGGATGACGACCGGGTTGGCGAAGCCGGACTGGACCAGCCGCCGCGGCCGGTCCAGCCGGGCCACGACCGAGCGGGCCACCCGCTCCGGCGAGTAGATCGGGATCGGCGGGCGGCCCTTGAGCCCGATGTAGCTGCCGGCCTGCGAGTAGATCGGCGTGTTGACCCCACCCGGTGCCACGGCGGAGACCGAGATGCCCGGGACGTCCCGGGTCTCCTGCTGCAGTGTCCGGACCATCGCCAGCTGACCCCACTTCGCGGTGGTGTAGCTGCCCATGAACGGGGTGGTCACCGACGCCAGCAGCGAGCTCACGACCACCAGGTGGCCGGCGCCCTGACGGCGGAACACCGGCAGCACCACCCGGGCGAGGTTGCCGGTGCCGTGCAGCGTGGTGTCGACGACCCGCTCGAACACCTCCTTGGGTAGCTCCTCGAGTCGCCCGTAGGCCACCACCGCGGCGGAGTGCACGACCACGTCGAGGCTGCCGAAGCGGGCGACCGTGCCGTCGACGGCGGTGCGCAGCGCGTCCTCGTCGAGCACGTCGGCCGGGCAGACGACGACGTCGGCCGCGCCCTCCGCCTTCACCTCGGTCGCGGTCTCCTCCAGCGCCTCCCGCCCGCGGGCCAGCAGGACCAGGTGCGCGCCGCGCTGGGCGAACAGGCGGGCGGTGGCGCGGCCGATGCCGCTCGAGGCCCCGGTGATCAGCACGGTTTGCGGCATGCGGCGACGTCTCCTCGGCTCGGGTTGCCGGGGAGGTGGACGGGCCCGGCGCGGACGGACCGGGAGCGCCTACCCCGATCCGTTGTCCGCCATGCGATCGAGCACATCGAGCAGTCGGCCCGGGCCGGTGACCGCCGTCCCCTCCGGCAGCCGGGCGCGCAGGCCGCGGTCGGCGGTCACCGCGAGCACCGCCCGGCCCTCGTCGGCCAGGTCGGCGGCGGTGCGCGCCAGCGCGTCGTCACCGCTGCCGGCCGCGCGGACCATGCGGACGCCGTCGGGCGCCGGGACGTCGCGGGCGGCGCCCTCGACGACGACCACCACCTCCTCGACCAGCGCCCCGTCGACCCGCCGGCCGGGCACCCCGGCGAGCCGCCGCAGCAGCCGGACGGTGGCACCGGCCCGGTCCCGCCACCAGCCGTCGGGGCGCGCGCCGACGACGTTGGCCGCGTCGACGAGCAGGACCGTCACGGCGCGGCCTCCTGTCGGGTGAACGCGGCGGGGCTCCGGTTCGCGGTGATCACCGCCGGGTACCCGCAGGTCAGCGAGGCGGTCCCGACGGGCCGCCCACGAGACGAGGAGGACCGGGTGGCGACCAACGACCGTACCCAGTACGACCACGACGCGACGATGACCGGCGAGGGGGCGCACGCCACCCGCGGCCCGGCCCGCGACGCCGTCGCCGCGCAGCGCGACCGCTTCGGCGGGATCAAGTGGGGCGCGGCGTTCTTCGGCTGGCTGTCGGCCAACGGGCTGGCCGTGATCCTGATCGCCCTGGTGTCGGCGGCCGGGGTGGGGCTGGGCCTCGCGCAGGGCGTCGACAGCGTCGGCGAGGCCACCGACCAGGCCGCCGGCATCGGCCTCGGCGGCGCGATCGCCGCCCTGGTGGTGCTCTTCCTCGCCTACCTCGCCGGTGGCTACGTCGCCGGGCGGATGGCGCGCTTCAGCGGGGTGCGCCAGGGGCTGGCGGTGTGGCTGATCGGCCTGCTGGTCGTCGTGCTGCTCGCCGTCCTCGGGATCGCCTTCGGCGCCGAGTACAACGTGCTGCAGCAGCTGAACCTGCCGCGCATCCCGGTCGACGAGGGCACCGCGACCACCGCCGGCATCGTCACCCTGGCCGCGATCCTGGTCGCGACGCTGGTCGGGGCGCTGCTCGGCGGCAAGCTCGGCACCCGCTACCACCGCCGGGTCGACCGCGCGGGCTACGGGATCTGAGCGCCGACCGCGGGGCCGGACGCGAGCCGGCCCCGCGGCGGCCCTCCTGCAGGGGCCCGCCGCGAGCTCGCGAGCGGTGGGGGGCAGGAGGGTCCTTTCTCTACGCTCCGCCGCATGTGCCGGAACATCCGTCCGCTGTCGAACTTCGAGCCGCCGGCCACCGACGACGAGGTCCACGCCGCGGCGCTGCAGTACGTGCGCAAGATCAGCGGTGCGACGAAGCCCTCGCGGGCCAACGCCGAGGCCTTCGACCGCGCCGTCGCCGAGGTGGCCGCCGCCTCGGCCCGGCTGCTCGACTCCCTGGTCACGACGGCGCCCCCGAAGGACCGCGCCGTCGAGGCGGAGAAGGCCCGCGCCCGCGCCGCGCTCCGCTACGGCACCTGACGCCGGGCACCTGACGCCCCAGCGGGTCGTGCACGATCGACCGCCGCCCCCGGGCATGGCGCGGGTCGGAACGGGTAGGTCGGGAACTCCGCTTCCCCGACGACAGGAGTCAAGTCATGGCCCGCAACACCCTGTCCCGCGCGCTGCACGACCTCGGCCTGTCCGCCTGGTTCGGCGGAACGCTGGCCAACGCCGTCGCCCTCAACGCCGCCGCCGGCGAGGCCGGCAAGGACACCGGCCGGGTCGCCAACGAGGGCTGGAACCGCTGGACGCCGGTGAACGCCGTCGCGATCGGCGCCCACCTCGTCGGCAGCGTCGGCCAGCTGCTCGGCAACCGCGGCCGCGTCGCCAAGCAGGAGGGCGTGGCGACGATGTCGGCGGCCAAGACGCTGCTCACCGCTGCGGCCCTGGGCGCCACCGCCTACAGCCGCTCGCTGGGCATGGTCGTCAACAGCCAGAGCAACCCCTCGGCGAAGTCGGGCACCAAGCCGACCAAGCGCACCAAGGCCGAGATCGCCGCAGCCCAGGAGCAGCTGCAGACGCTGCAGTGGGTCATCCCGGCGCTGACCGGCGCCCTGGTGTGGGTGAGCTCCTACGCCGGTGAGCAGCAGCGGCCCAGCGAGGTCCTGCGCGGCGTCTCCCGCTGACCGCACCCGAGAGCGCACCCACCCGACGACCCAGCGAGGAACCGTGGACCGCACCGACACGCGCAGCGTGACCGTCACCGGCAACCGGGTCGCGGAGGACCGGCGGCACGGCGGCGGACCGGCGGGGGCCACCCGCTGCCCCGACTGCACCGACGGGCTGGGCCAACCGCGCCCGGTCGAGCCGGGGTCGTGGCGCGACCGGGTCCGGCGCAACCCGGCGCTGGCGCTGCCCTACCGGATCGCCGTCTTCGTCGCCGGCCTCCTGTTCGTGCTGCTCGGCCTGGCGCTCACGGTGCTGCCCGGCCCGCTGACCATCCCGCCGGTCCTGGTCGGGCTGTGGGTGTGGTCCACGGAGTTCGAGTGGGCGCGGCGCATCTTCGTCACGTTCCGGCGCAAGGCGGTCGCCGCGTGGCGGCACGCGAAGCAGCACCCGGTGAGCTCCCTGGCGGTGACCATCGGCGGCCTCGCCGCCGCCGCGCTGGTGTTCTGGGCGGTGGGCCACTTCCAGCTCGTCGACCGGGCGAGCAGCGCACTGGGCCTGGGCTGACCCGCACTCCCGGCCGCCGTCCGCACCCCGCGGACGGCGGCCGGCGCGCGTCCGGGCCCGTGCGGCCCTGAGACTGGAACCCGTGGCCGGACCGCGCGCCCTCCCCGCCCGGCTGTCCCGGCTGGTGCGGCGCGGGCGGACCCCCGGCCTGCGCACCGCGAAGACCGTGCTGGCCGCGGTGCTGGCGTTCCAGATCGCCTCCTGGCTGGACACCACCAGCTCGCCGATCCTGGCGCCGCTCACCGCGCTGCTGGTCGTGCAGCTGACCCTCTACGAGACGGTGGCGACCGGCTGGGAGCGGATCGCGAGCGTCACCGCCGGCGTCCTGATCGCGGTGCTGTTCGCCGCCGTGGTCGGGCTGACCTGGTGGAGCCTCGGGCTGGTCGTCGCGCTCTCGCTGCTCGTCGGCCGGCTCCTGCGGCTCGGTCCCCACCTGGCCGAGGTGCCGATCAGCGCGATGCTCGTGCTGGCGGTGGGCGGTGCGGAGGACGCGGCGCTGGGCCGCATCTGGGAGACGCTCATCGGCGCGGCGGTCGGTGTGCTGGTGAACGTGCTCGTCGCCCCGCCGCTCTACGTCCAGCCGGCCGGCGACGCGATCGCCGAGCTGGCCGAGCGCATGGCCGCCTACTGCGAGGACCTGGCGGCCGCGCTGCGCGGCCCGTGGTCGCGCCGGCTCACCGCCGAGTTCCTGGACCGCGCCCGCGGGCTCGGGACGGAGGTCGCCCGGGCCGACCGCCGGCTCGACCGCACCGAGGAGAGCGCCCGCCTCAACCCGCGGGGACGGACGGCCCGCGAGGCCCAGCCGCGGCTGCGCAACACCCTCACCGCCCTCGAGCGCATCCACGTCACCCTGCGCAACCTCGCCCGGGTGCTGCTGGACCGCACCTACTTCCTGCCCGAGGACGAGGCCGACCGGGCCTGGTCGCCGGCCGCACGGGAGGCGCTGGCCGACGTGCTGGTCACTGTCGCGACGACCCTGCGCGAGGCCGGCGCCGTGGCCGCGGGCACCGCACCGGCCTCCGGCATGGACGCCGCCCGGCTCGCCGCGCAGCTCGAGCTGCGGAGCCGGCTGGCCGAGGCCCTCCTGGTCGACCCCCGGGCGGACCCGGCCGCCTGGTCGCAGCACGGCACCCTGCTCGACGCCGTGGACCTGCTGCGGGTGGAGCTGGGCAGCGCGCTGCGCCCGCCGTCGGCCTCCTGGGCCCCGCCGCCGCTGGCCGGGGCGCAGCGGCGCGCCGTCCGCCGGGCGGTGGCGCGGCGCCGGCGCCGCTGACCGTGGGTCAGGGTCGGGTGAGGACGACCGGCCCGTCGTCGGTGACCGCCACGGTGTGCTCGACGTGGGCGGCGCGCCGGCCGTCGGCGGTCACGACTGCCCAGCCGTCCTTCTTGTGCCGGTAGCGCTCGCCGCCGGCCAGCAGCATCGGCTCGATCGCCAGCGTGCTGCCGGCGTGCAGCCGCACCCGGTCCAGCCCGGTCTGCGGGCGGTTGGGCACGAACGGCGGCTCGTGCATCGAGCGGCCGATGCCGTGTCCGCCGTGGTCGGGCAGGTGGGCGAACCCGTGCCGGCGGGCGACGGCGTCGATGGCCTGGGCGACGTCGAGCAGCGTGGCGCCGGGGACCGACGCCGCGATCCCGGCCGCCAGCGCCTCCTCGGTCGCGGCCACCAGGCGGGCGTCCTCCCCCGTCCCGCCCGACCCGATCCGCACGGTGATCGCCGCGTCGCCGTTCCAGCCGTCGACCACGGCACCGCAGTCGATGCTCAGCAGGTCGCCGTCCTTGAGCCGCTGGCCGCTGGGCCGGCCGTGCACCACGACCTCGTTCGGCGACAGGCACAGCGCGCCGTTGTAGGCCGTCGGCGCCCAGGCCGGCTTGTAGCCGAGGAACGACGACGTCGCGCCGGCCTCGCGGATGCAGGTCTGCGCCAGGTCGTCGAGGTCACGCAGCTTGACGCCGGGGACCGCCGCCGCCCGCACCGCCTCGAGCGTCTGCGCCACCACCCGTCCGGCGTCGCGCATGGCGTCGAGTTCGTCGGCGGTACGGGAGGGCAGCAGGAGCAGGTCCACACCCCGACGGTACGAGACCTCTCCCGGACGTCCGTGGTGGCGGCGACGGGTGTCAGCCGGCGGGGTCGCGGCGGACGTCGGCGGGGTCCGGCGTCCGGAAGACGGTGTCCACCCGGTCGACGTCAGGTGCCTGCGTGCGGGTCGGGTCGGGACCGTCGGTCTCCGCGGATCGGTCGGGTTCCTCCCCGCCGATGCCGAAGCCCTCGGCGGGCGCCGGCCCGCCGGCGCCGGGGTCGGCGGCCGCGATCTCGTCGGGCGGACCGCTCGAGTTGGGCGTCATCGGTTCCCACATCGACGTCATGCCCCGTCCGGTACCCATCTGCCGCCCGGAGGGGTGACCGCAGGGTGGACGGCAGGTGACGAGGAGGTGTCTCCTGGGCATACAGACCGGATCGCGCGGCGGGGCGAGGGCCCAGGGGGTCCGCGGCGGGTCGAGGAGGAGCCGGGCAGATGGCCACCACGGGTTCGGGACAGCGGGCAGGGCGGGACACGCGGCCGGGCCCGGCGGGCGGGGACGCGTACGCCGGTGACGGCGAGCGGCGTGAGACCCACGCCGAACGGGTGGACCGGGAGCTCATGGAGCTGCTCAACGAGCTGCGCGTAGCACTGCCCGGCGTGCAGTTCCTGTTCGCCTTCCTGCTGGTGGTGCCCTTTCAGCAGGCCACGGGCCGGGCGACGGACTTCCAGCGCGACCTCTACTTCGTGACCCTGGTGGCTGTCGTGGTCGCCACCGCCCTGCTCATCGCCCCGGCAGCCCAGCACCGCGCGCTGTTCCGGCAGCACGACAAGGAGGACCTGCTGCGGCGGAGCAACCGCTTCGCCGTCCTGGGTCTGAGCGTGCTGGCCGTGGCGATCGTCGCGGCGGTGGTGCTCGTCATCGACTTCCTCTTCGCCCTGCCCCAGGCGCTCATCACCGGCGGAGTGATGGCGGCGCTGCTCGGGTGGCTGTGGATCGCCAGCCCGCTGGTGCAGCGTGCCCGTGGAGGCAGCGCCGAGGAGTGACCCGGCGTCGCCCCGGGCCGCCTTGCGGGTCTCCTCCGGCACGCCCGGCGTCCTCGGGGACGGCGGCCGGTGGTGGGTGGAGGTCCGCATGAGCAGTGCCCGGGCGGCGGCCGTGGTGACCTGGGTGTGCGCCGCCGGGTTCGGGCTCCCGGTCATCCCGGTCGTCGTCGTCCTGGCCCGGAGCCAGGCCCTCCCCTCCCTGTTTGGGCTGTTCCCGGTGTACGGCGGGCCGTGGTCGTCGCGACTCGCCGCGGACGCCCTCACCTGGCTGCTCCTCACCTTCCTCGGCGTGTGCCTGCTGGTGTCCTGGACGGCGGTCATGCTGTGGAACGGCTCGCGGAAGGGTGGCGTGCTGAACGTCGCCCTGCTGGCGGTCGAGGCCGTGTTCTGGTTCGGCTTCGCCCTGCCGGGGCCCGTGGTGCTCGGCGCTCTCCGCGTGTTCCTCGTCGCCCGCGCGTGGCCGTCCCTCCGCTGACCACGGGGTGATCCGCAGCGGGCCGGAGTCCTCGGCTTGTGCGCGCGAGGAGGACCCGCCTCAGAACGGAGGTGGGTCGTCCGGGTCACCGGCTGGTGGTCCGGCGTCCTTCGGTGGTGGCTCGGGTGCGGCCGCTGGTGGCGGTGGTGGTCGCACGCCCGGTGGGCGGGTGGTGCGGGTGACGCCCGAGGGTGTGGTGACGGTGAGGGTGCCGTCATCGCTCATGGTGAAGCGCCAGCCGCGGGCGAAGGTCTTGAGCCGGTGGTGGCTCCGGCACAGGCAGCACAGGTTGGCGCAGTCGGTCGCTCCGCCGCAGGCGTGCGGGATGACGTGGTCGGCGTCGGCCCAGCCGACCCGCTGGCCGCAGGTGGGGAACCGGCAGGCGCGGTCGCGGGTGCGCACGAACGCCTGCTGCACCGCGGAGGGCGCGTAACGGTTCACCTGCTCGGGCCGGTCGAGCACCGCGCACCCGCACCGGCACCCGCACCCGCTGTCCGGCTCGTCGGCGGGGTCGGGGTGGTCCGGGCAGCCGCGGGCGGCCAGCCGGCGCAGCCGGTCCAGCGTGCCGGTGGCGCGCAGGGTGCCGTCGGCGTCGGTGAGCGCCACCGTCACCGACCCACCCTCCGGCGCCCGCACCTCGAGCGCGTCCAGCTCGCGCAGCAGGTCGCGCAGGTGCGCGGCGGTGATGGGCAGCCCGTTGACCTGCCCGGCCTCCGCCGAGCGGCCGGCGAGGGCGGCGAGGGTGGTGATGATGGTCAGCTGCGCGGTCACCGCCGGGCCGGTCTCCCACGGGCGCTGGATCAGGTCGGCGAACACCACCGTGCGCAGCTCCCCGCTCGGCCGCTCATCACCGTCGGCCTTGAGCATCCCGGCGAGAGAGTCGACCAGCGCGTGGCAGGCCGCGGCGACCTCGGCGGGCAGGTCGGCGGCCAGCGTGGCCATCCCCTCCAGCGGCGAGGGGTCGACTCGCACGTCCGCGCGGCGGCGGGCCTGCTGCTTGCGCCGGCCGACGGCGTCGCCGTCGAGGTCGAGCAGCAGCGCCAGCGCGCGCTACTTGAGCCGGCCCACCGTCGACTGGGCGGCCGCGGGCAGCAGCGCCGCCTCGATCCGCCGGGCGATCCCCGCCGGGGCGTGCTCGAGCACGTCGACCAGCGCCTTGGCGCGGGCCTCGTCCAGGGCGCCGGCGGCCAGCGCCGCCCAGGTGGCGGGCAGGCGCTCCCGGTACACCCACGCCCGGTGGGCCAGGTGGTTGGCGGTGCCGCGGCCGCAGTTGAGCACCACCGCCAGCTCGGCGGTGAAGAACTCCGACACCCCGGCAGCTCGGTGTCCGGCGCCCACGAACCCGTGCGCGCGCCGGGAGTGCCGGGCGCGGGATCCAGGTCATCGGGAGAGTCGTCGGCCAGGCCCAGCACCAGTTCCGCCTTGTACGCGGCGGTCATGGCCTCCAGCTGAGTGACCCGTTGCAGCTCCGCCGCCTTCTGATCCCGCGACAACAACGTCACCGGCAGCCGGCGCAACGGCGCGGGCGTCGCGATCACCGCGGCGAGCAGCGCCTGCTCCACCGGCGACCGGTGCTCCGCGACCTCCTCCACGACACCGAACCTACGGCGTGGGTACGACAGAAACGCGACCCTGACCAGCACCGATGCCGATGGGCCGACCGAGCACCGCACAGATCGCGTCGGCGACGTCGTCGGGGTCCTCGTGCTCCCAGAACCGCAGCACCCGCCAGCCCAGCCCGGTGAGGACGGCGTCGGCGCGGCGGTCGCGGGCCACGTTGCCGGCCAGCTTGGCCGCCCACCACGCCCGGTTGGCCTTCGGCAGGTGGCCGCAGGTCGGGCAGCCGTGCCAGAAACAGCCGTCGAGGAAGACGACCAGCCGGCGGCCCTTCCACACGATGTCGCCCCGTGCCCGCGTCTCCCGGCACGGCCGCACGTCCACACGGAAGCGGATGCCCCGCGCGTGCAGCCGTCGGCGGACGGCGAGCTCGTGCCGGGTGTCGCGCCTCCCCTGCCGCCGGAAGCGCGCGGCCACCACATCGGACGACGGCGGCGGGGCGGGACCAGGGCCTGCCGTCGACACCCGGCCATGCTGCACGCCCGCACCGACACCGACCGGCAGGTGAGGTTCGCCTACCCTTCCTCTCCGTGACCGCGACGGCCGATCGGACGCTCGAGGCGCCACGGGTGCCCGCACCGCCGCGCTGGTCGCCGGTCGAGCTGGTCCCCCCGGTGGTGCTCGCGCTCCTCTGCGCGGTCCTCCTCGCCCCCGGCCACGGGCTGTGGTTCGACGAGGCGTTCACCGCCGAGGTCGCCCGCCGTCCGCTGGCCGACATCGTGCGCGCGATCGCCACCGGCGAGGGCGTCACCAGCTACCTCGCCGACGTCCCGCCGTCGTACAACGCGCCCTACTACCTCGTCGTGCACGCCTGGGTGTCGCTGCCCGGCCTGGGCAGCGACACCTCGCTGCGGGTCCTGTCGGTGCTCGCCACCGCCGGCGGCCTGGCGCTCGTCACGCGCGCGGTCACCCGGCTGGCCGGGCGGGCCACCGGCGTGCTGGCCGGGCTGGTGCCCGCCTGCGCCCCGCTGCTGCTCGAGCAGGCCGTCGAGGCCCGCAGCTACGGGCTCGCGGTGCTGGCCACCGGCGGGGCGCTGCTCGGCGTAGTCCGCTGGCTGCAGGAGGGCCGCGGCCTGCTGCTGTTCGGCCTGGCCGGCGCGGGGATGGGCCTCATGCACTGGTACGCCGTCACCGTCCTCGCCGCGTTCGTCGTCGCGGCGCTGCTGCTGCGCGGACGGGCTGCCACGAGGGTCGCCGCCGTCGGCACGCTCGCGGCCCTGCCCGTGGGAGCCCTGGTGGGCGTCAACCTGCTCAACGGGACGGGGTCGCGCAACGCCGAGCACCTGCGCGACACCGGCGGCACCCTGGCCGACCTCGCCGTCGAGGCCTGGGCCGGCGGCCGAACGCCGCTGCTGTACCTCACCGTCGGCCTGGCCGTGGTCGGCGCGCTGCGCGGTGCCGGGGTGCGCGTCGTCGGCGTCTGCTGGGTGCTGGTGCCGCTGCTGCTCCTGCTGGCCGCCGAGACCGTCCGCCCGGTGTACCTGCCGCGCTACCTACTGGCCGGGCTGATCGGCCTCGGCGTGCTCGCCGCCGCAGGTGTCACCGCGCTGCCCCGCGGCGCGCGGACGCCGGTGGCCGCGACCCTGCTCGGCCTGTCCCTCCTGGCCAGCGCGCCGCTGGCCGTCCGCGAGCCGCGGGAGCGCTCCGACGACGCCGTCGCCCTGCTGCTGCGCGAGCAGCGCTCCGGCGAGCCGGTGGTGGCCGCCGACCAGCGGGCGGCGATGGGGCTCGACCACTTCGTCCGCACCCAGGGCCCGCGGCTGCGCCTCGACGTCGTCCTGCCGCCCGACGACGCCCCTGCCGACGCCGACCGGGTGTGGCTGGTCCGGCGACTGGTCGACGGCGAGCCGGTGCCCACCGACGACGACGCGGTCCTCAGCGACGCCGGGCTGTCGCTGACGCGGACCTGGGACCTGCCGGCGGTGAAGACCGACCTGGTCGTGCAGCTCTGGACCCGCTGACCGCCCACGCCAGCGACCGCAGCGACTGGCGCAGCCGGGCGCGGGAGGTCCACGCCGACTCCCCCACCGGCCGCCGGTCGCGGGCGACGGGCACGCTGGTCAGCGGCACCCCGGCCAGGCCCGCGGCGAGGACGACACTTGGGGCCCGCCCGTCCAGCACCGCGGACACGACGGCGTCGCGCACCGCGGGCCCGAGCGTGAGGAAGGCGCCGGCGTCGGGCGGCAGGCCGGTGAGCGCGGCCGCGACCCGCCGGTGGAGCCCGCCGGTCAGCCGCCGCACCGGCGACTCGTAGCGGCCCCGGCGGCCGGCGAAGACCGCGCCGACATCGCCCCGGGCCAGCCGGTCGAGCAGCACGGGCACCGCCTCGGGCGGGTCCTGCAGGTCGGCGTCGAGGCACACCCACGCGTCGGCGTCCTCGGCGGCCAGCCCGGTGGCCAGCGCCCGGTGCTGGCCGGCGTTGACCGCCAGCGCGGTGACCCGCACCCGCGGGTCGGCGGTCGCCAGCTCCCGCGCGACCGCCAGGCTGGCGTCGGGTGACGCGTCGACGACCAGCCGCAGCACCCAGTCCCGCCCGTCCAGCGCCGCGGCCAGCCGGGTGTGCAGCGGCCGCAGGGTGGCCTCGTTGCCGTACACGGGGACGACGACGGCGACGCGCGGGGAGCTCACGCCGCGGCCCACGTGCGCGCCACCCCCTCGGCCAGGTCGACCTGCGGCGTCCACCCCAGCAGCGCACGGGCCGCCCGCGGGTCGCACACCCAGTCGGCGGTGTCCCAGTCGCGGCCCGGGTGGGCGCCCGGCGCGGTGGCGATCGGCCGGCCGGTGACCCGCTCGGCGGTCGCGACCAGCCCGGCGACGTCCGTCTGCACCCCCGTGCCGACGTTGACCACCGCCCCGGCCGGGAGGTCGTCGGCCAGTGCCGCCCGGACGCAGGCGTCGACGACGTCGCCGACCCACACCCAGTCGCGGCGGCTCAGCCCGGCCGGGAGCGGCACCGTCGCGCCGGTGCGGGCGGCGCCGAGCACCACCGGCACCAGCCGGGTCGGGTGGTCGCCGGGGCCGTAGACCTGGAAGGCCCGCAGCACCGCGGCGCGCACCCCCCGCTCGGCGGCGGCGGCCTGCAGCAGCAGCGAGCCGGCCGCCTTGGTGGCGCCGAAGAAGCCGCGCGGCCGCAGCGGCGCATCCTCCGCCAGCGGCGCCGGACCGGCCGCGTACTCGGTCGAGGAGCCGAGCCGCACGACCGCGCGGCAGCGGTCGGGCAGCGCGTCGACCAGCCAGGGGCTGGTGTTGACGGCCACGGTGGCGACCCGCTCGGCGGCGGTGGCCTTGGCCCGCCCGGCGGCGAGGGAGAAGACGACGTCGGGATCGGCGGCGCGCACCGCCGCGGCGGCGGCGACCGGGTCGGCGAGGTCGACCTCGGCGCGGGTCAGCCCGGTGACCGCCCAGCCGTCGGCCCGCAGCCGGGCCACCAGGTGCCGGCCGACGAAGCCGCCCGCCCCGGTGACCAGCGCCCGGCCGCTCACGCGGGGACGGGCACGGGCGCGGCGGCGTCCTCCACGGCCGCCACGAACGCGGCCCGCCGCCCGGCCGCGGTGAGTGGGCCGGCGGCGGCCATGACCTCCAGCGAGGCGAGCAGCCGCGGCACCTCGGTGAACGGGTCGCGCCCGGCCATGTCGGCGGTGAACGAGCGGCGGAGGAAGGTGAAGTCGGTGCCCAGCCGGACCAGCTCCGCGGCCAGCAGGTCCCCGGGCACCGGAAACCCGCCGCCGGGCAGGGTCAGCCCGCCGACGCCGAAGGGCACCGGCACCGCGGCGCGGACGGCGTCGACCGTGCCGTCGACCAGCGGCCGGAACAGCTCGGTCGAGCGCCGGTCGATGCGCAGGTCGTTGAGCCCGACGTAGAGGCGCGACAGCGGCCGCGCGGCCAGCTCGGCGACCCGCTCGACGGCGTCCTGCGTCTCGACCAGGATCCCCAGCCCGCAGCGACCGGCGACCAGGTCCAGCGCGCGGTCGACCTCCTCGGGGGTGCGCACCATGGGCAGCAGCACCTCGTCGGCCCCGGCCGCGACCGCGTCGGCGACCTCGCGCGCGGTCCACGGGCCCGCGGCGTTGACCCGGCACAGCAGCCGCCCGTCGGTCGCCGCGCGCACGCGGACGAGGTCCTCGTGGGTGTCGGCGTTGATCTGGGTGCCCTCGCCGGCCTGCCGGCGGTGCTTCCCGCGGCGCTCCCAGTCGACGACGATGCCGGCCGCGCCGGCGCTGACGACGTCCCGCCCCCAGGCGGGGTCGACGGTGAAGAGGAACAGGTCCACGAGAGGTGAGCGTAGGCACACCTAACTCGGACCCCGCAGCCAGGCTCCCCGAGGTGCCTTTATCGCGACAAAGGCTGCAGTCGGGCCGGGGCGCCCGGAGCCGGGAAGGGCACGGCGGGGCCGGCGACGACCACCCCCACCTCGGCGCCCTCGTCGGGCAGCGCCCCACCGTCGGTGCGCGCGCTGACCCGCAGCCCCGAGGGCAGCTCCAGCTCGATGCGGGCGTCGTGGCCGTAGAAGTCGACGCCGCGGACCCGCGCGCGGGCGCCCGTCCCGGCCGACAGCCGCAGCTGCTCGGGCCGCAGCAGCACCCGGACCGGGCCGTCGGGGCAGGGCCGGCCGAGCTCGAGCTCGCCCAGCTCGGAGGCGACCCGCCCGCCGGCGGCGGTGCCGTCGAGCACCACGGCCTCCCCGACGAAGGAGGCGACGTCGAGGTCGTGCGGCTGGCGGTAGAGCGTCCGCGGGTCGGCGAGCTGGGCGAGGGTGCCGCCGCGCACGACCGCCACCTGGTCGGCGGTCGACAGCGCCTCGGCCTGGTCGTGGGTGACCAGGACGGCGGTGGCGCCGGTGGCCCGCAGCGCGTCGGCGACCGCCCGGCGGGTGTCCTCCCGCAGCGCGGCGTCGAGGGAGGAGAACGGCTCGTCGAGCAGCACCAGCGAGGGCTCGGGCGCCAGCGCGCGGGCCAGCGCCACCCGCTGCTGCTGGCCGCCGGAGAGCTGGTGCGGCGCGCGGTCGGCGAGCGCGGCGTCGAGGCCGACCAGCGCCAGCAGCCCGGCGATCCGGGAGCGGTCGCGGCGCAGCCGCCGGGGCAGTCCGAAGGCGACGTTGCCCGCGACGCTCAGGTGCGGGAACAGGCCGCCCTCCTGCGGCACGAAGCCGATCCCGCGCAGGCGGGCGGGGACCGCGCGCCCGGCCCCGGCCACCACCCGGCCGCCCAGCTCGACGGTGCCGGCGTCGGGGTCGTCGAAGCCGGCGACGATGCGCAGCAGCGTCGTCTTGCCGCAGCCGGAGGGGCCCAGCAGCGCGGTGGTCGTCCCCGTCGGGACGTGCAGGTCCAGCCCGGCGAGCACCGGGGTGCGGCCGTAGGACTTGGTCAGGCCGGTGACGGTCAGCGCGCTCATGGGGTCGGACCTCGTCGGACGGTGCGGGGCAGGACGTCGCGGGACAGCAGCACCGTCGCCGGTGCGGACAGCAGCACCATCACGACGGCGTAGGGCGCGGCGGCGCCGTACTCCAGGGCGCTGCTCGCCGACCAGAACGCCGTCGCGAGCGTCTCGGTGCCCGTCGGGGCGAGCAGCAGCGTGGCGGTGAGCTCGGTGACCACCGCGAGGAACACCAGCGCGGCGCCCGCGCCGATGCCGGGGGCCAGCAGCGGGAGGGTCACCCGCACCAGCCGGGCCGGGGCCGCGACGCCGAGGGAGGCGGCGACGTCGTCGTGCACCGGCGGGGACTGCTCGACCGCCGCCCGCACGGTGACGATCGCCCGGGGCAGGAACAGGATCGCGTAGGCGGCCAGCAGCACCGGCACGGTCTGGTACAGCGCCGGCAGGAACCGGATGCCCACCGCCACCAGCGCCAGGGCGACCACGATCGCCGGCACGGCGCTGCCCAGGTAGGTGGCGCGCTCGAGCAGCGTGGCCAGCGGCCCGCGGCGGCGCACCGCGAGCCACCCGGTGGGCAGCGCCAGCGCGGTGGTCACGGCCGCGGCCGCGGCGGCCAGCGCGAGCGTGGTCCCGGTGGTGGCGGCCAGGGCCGCGCCGTCGACCCGCGCCGAGGTGCCGGTGAGGAACCACGACACCAGCGCGCCGGCCGGCACCAGCAGCGACAGCCCCACCACCGTCGCGAGCGCCAGCAGGGCCGGGGCGGTGAGCCGCCCGAGCGGCGCCGGGCGCGGCCGGCGGGCGGCGCCGGACCCGGTGCGGGCGTAGCCGCGGGTGCCGCGCAGCCGGACCTCGGCCAGCAGCAGCACCAGGCACAGCAGCACGAGGACGCCGGCGAGCATGGTGGCCGCCGGGCCGTTGAACGTGGCGCGGTACTGGTCGTAGACGGCGGTGGTGAAGGTCGGGTAGCGCAGCATCGCCAGCGCGCCGAACTCGGCGAGCACGTGCAGCGCGACCAGCAGCGTCCCGCCGAGGACGGCCACCCGCAGCTGGGGCAGCTGCACCCGCCGGAACACCGCCCAGCCCGACAGGCCCAGGCCCCGGGCGGTCTCCTCCAGCGCCGGGTCCAGCCCGCGGAAGGCGGCGACCGCGGGCAGGTAGACGAACGGCGCGTAGGACAGCGACACGACCAGCAGGGCGCCGCCGTAGGTGTCCAGGCCGGGCAGCAGCGAGATCCACGCCGAGGCGGTGACGAACGCCGGCAGGGCCAGCGGCGCCACCAGCAGCACGTGCCACACGCGGCGGCCGGGCAGCGCGCTGCGCTCGACCAGCCAGGCCGCCCCGACGCCGAGCACCGCGCACACCGCGACGCTGCCGCCGACCAGCGCGAGGGTGTTGCGCAGCAGCTCGGCCACCCGCGGCCGGAACACCAGCTCGGCCACGCCGCTCCAGCCGACCTCGACGGCGGCCACCGCGATGTGCGCCAGCGGCAGCAGCGCCAGCGCGGCGACGGCGGTGGCCAGCAGCACCGTCACCGGCGAGCGCCGGGCCCGGGACGTGCGCCGGCCCCGCGACGCCGGTGCGGTCGGGGTCGCGGCGGCCGGTCCGGCGGCGGGGCTCAGAGCAGACCCACCTCCTGCATCAGCTCGGTGACCCGCTCCTGGTCGAGGGAGGCGGGGTCGACCGGCGGCGCGCCGAGGGTCTCCAGCGGCGGCAGCGCCTCGGCGGAGGGGACCCCGGTGCCGACGGCGTACTCGAGGGCGGTGCTCTCGGCCAGCCGCTGCTGCGCCTCGGCCCCGGTCAGGTAGGCGACCAGCCGCTGCGCCTCCTCCGGCTGGTCGGACGAGGCGAGCACGCCGGCACCGGACACGCTGAGGAAGGCGCCCGGGTCCTGGGCGGAGGGGTCGCGCACCCCGAAGTAGTGCAGCCGGGCGTCGTCGCCCTTGAGCCCGCCCTCGGCCTGGTCGCGGTACCAGTAGTAGTGGTACATGACGCCGGCGTCGATCTCGCCCTCGTCGGCGGCGACCATCACCGCGGTGTTGCTCTGGTAGACGCCGGCGTTGCGCTCCAGGCCCTCCAGCCACGCCCGGGTGGCGTCCTCGCCGCGCAGCGCCAGCACCGCGGCGACGATCGCCTGGAAGTCCGCCCCGCCGGCGGCGATGCCAATGCGGCCCTCCCACGCCGGGTCGGCCAGCTCCATGATCGAGGCGGGCAGCTGGTCCTCCGCCAGCGCGGCCGGGCTGTAGACGAGCACGGTCGAGCGGGCCGCGAAGCCGGTCCAGGTGCCCGAGGAGGGCCGGAACGGCTCGCCGACCTGGTCGAGGGTCTCCTGCTCCAGCGGCGCCAGCAGGCCCTCGCGGTCGAGCACGGCGATCGACGGGCTGTTCTCGGTGAGGAAGACGTCGGCCGGCGAGGCGTCGCCCTCCTGCACGATCTGGTTGGCCAGCTCCGCGTCGTTGCCGTCGCGGAACTCCACCTCGATGCCGGTCTCCTCGGTGAAGCCCTCCAGCATCGTGCGCACGAGGCTCTCGTGCTGGGCGCTGTAGACGGTGAGCGTGTCGGCGTCGGCGGCACCGGCGCTGCCGCAGGCAGCCAGGGCCCCGGAGAGGCAGACGGCGGTCAGCGCGGCAGCGGTCGCCCGCCCGGGCCTGGTCACGGGTCCTCCAAGAGACGTGGACGGCGGTGTCGTCAGCCGCCCAGGGTAGGCACACCTAAGCAGATGCGCCGACGGCGCGGTCGGCGATGAGTCCCGCCGCCGCGGCCGGTCCTCCTGTCAGACCCGTGCGGGACCGTGCGGGCACCCGACACGGACGCAGGAGGTGGGGCACGTGACGGCGTACGTCGGCGACACCGTGCCGGCCGGGGATCGAGCAGCGGGGGACGACGACGTCCCGGCGATCGAGGCCACGGGGCTGGTCAAGCGGTTCGGCACGACGACGGCGGTGGCCGGCGTCGACCTGTGCATCCCGCAGGGCGGGGTGCACGGCTTCCTGGGTCCGAACGGGGCGGGCAAGACCACCACCATCCGGATGCTGGCCACCCTCGTCCCGCCCGACGCCGGGCGGGCGCGGGTCTTCGGCCACGACGTCGTCACCGAGGCCGACGCCGTCCGCGCGCGGGTCAGCCTCACCGGCCAGTTCGCCTCGCTCGACGAGGACCTCTCCGGCGCGGAGAACCTGCTGCTGCTCTCCCGCCTGCTCGGCTACTCGCGGGCCGCGGCCCGGCAGCGCACCGACCAGCTGCTGAGCGCCTTCGGTCTCACCGAGGCGGCCGGCAGGCAGGTCAAGCAGTACTCCGGCGGCATGCGGCGGCGGATCGACATCGCCGCGAGCATCGTCGTCCGGCCCGACCTGATCTTCCTCGACGAGCCGACCACCGGCCTCGACCCGCGCAGCCGCAACCAGGTCTGGGACGTCGTCCGCGCGCTGGTCCGCGGCGGTACCACGGTGCTGCTGACCACCCAGTACCTCGACGAGGCCGACCAGCTCGCCGACCGCATCTCGGTGATCGACGCCGGCCGGGTCATCGCCGAGGGCACGCCGAGCCGGCTGAAGGCGTCGGTGGGCTCGGGCACGCTGCACGTGCGGGTGCTCGACCCGGCCCGCCGCGGCACCGCGCGCGAGCTGCTCCAGCGGGTGCTGGGCGTGCCGGTGGCCGAGGACGGCGACCCCGCGGCGCTGACCGCCCGCGTGCCCGAGGCGGGGCCGGCCGCCCGGGCGCTCACCGCACTGGAGGCGGCCGGCATCGAGCTGGCCCAGTTCGCGCTCGGCCAGCCGAGCCTCGACGAGGTGTTCCTCGCCCTGACCGGCCGGCCCGCCGAGGACGCCGGCACCCCCGCTCCCGACCCGGAGGACCGACGATGACCGCCCTCGACAGCGCCCCCGCCCGGCTCGCGGCCCCCGACACCGACGCGGTGCTGGCCGCGCTCGGGTCCGGGGAGCGCCCGCGGCCCCAGGGCCCCCTGGCCGCGTCGGCCACCTTCGGCTGGCGGACGCTGCTGCGGATCAAGCACGTCCCCGAGCAGCTGTTCGACGTCACGGTCTTCCCGGTGATGCTGACGCTGATCTTCACGTACCTCTTCGGCGGCGCCCTGGCCGGCTCGGTCGAGGCCTACGTGCAGTTCTTCCTGCCCGGGATCCTCGTGCAGAGCATCCTCATGATCACGATGTACACCGGCGTCGCGCTCAACACCGACATCGAGAAGGGCATCTTCGACCGCATCCGCTCGCTGCCGGTCTGGCGGCCCAGCGCGCTGGTCGGGGCACTGCTCGGCGACGTCGTCCGGTTCACCCTCGCCTCGGTCGTGGTGCTCGGGCTGGGCATGGCGCTGGGGCTGCGGCCCGGTGGCGGGGCGGTGGGCCTGCTGGCCGCCGTCGGGCTGCTGCTGGTCTTCGCCTTCGCCCTCGGCTGGATCTGGACCTACCTGGCGCTGCGGCTGCGCACCCCGCAGGCGGTGATGGGCTGGTCGATGATGGTGCTGATGCCGCTGACGTTCGGCAGCAACATCTTCGTCGACCCCGCGACCATGCCCGGCTGGCTGCGGTCGGTCGTCGAGGTCAACCCGGTCAGCCACCTGGTCAGCGCGGTGCGTGGCCTGGTGCACGGCGGGGTCGCCGGCTCCGACGTGCTGTGGGTGCTGGCGTGGTCGGTCGTGCTGGTCGCCGTCCTCGGCCCGCTGACGATGCGCCGCTACCGCGACCGCGCCTGAGCCCCGCCCGGCCGGTGCGCTACAACGGGCGGGTGCCCGCCGAGTCGCCCGTCCTGCGCACCGCCCGTTTCGCCGAGCTGACCCCGTTCGAGGTCTACGCGCTGTGCCGGCTGCGGGTCGACGTCTTCGTCGTCGAGCAGCGATGCCCCTATCCCGAGCTCGACGGCCGCGACGTCGAGCCGGCCACCCGGCACCTGTGGTTCGAGGAGGACGGCGCGGTGCTGGCCACCCTCCGGGTGCTCGACGACGGCGCCACCCGCGCCATCGGCCGGGTCGCCACCGCCGCCGGCGCCCGCGGGCAGGGGCTGGCCGCGCGGCTGGTCGAGGCCGGGATCGAGCTGTGCGCGGGGGCGTCGATCACGCTGGGCGCCCAGGCGCACCTGCAGGGCTGGTACGAGCGGTTCGGCTTCCGTCCCAGCGGCCCGGGGTACGTCGAGGACGGCATCCCGCACGTGCCGATGCGCCGCGAGCCGGCGTGAGCAGGACCGCCGGGTGACCGGTCAGGTCGCCGCCACCGGGGCGAGGTCGGCGGCACCGAAGGCGGCGTCGAAGCGCTCGCACCAGATGACGACGCTGGTGTAGGCCGCCGCGTCGACCCCGTCGGGCACGACGTAGTTCTGGTTGCCCACGTTGCCCTTGAGCACCCCGAGGTCGACGAACTCGTCCTCGAAGGCCGCCGCGTCGCCGTCGGCGGGGTTCTGCGAGAGGTAGACGTAGAGCGTGGGCCCGTTGGAGGTCTCGAAGTCCTCCAGCCGGACGACGGTCGAGCCGTCGGGCAGCCGGACCACGCGGACGGTGCCGACCGTCTCGTGCTCCAGGGAGACGAACGTGCCGGCGGCGAGGTCGACCGGGCCGGCCGGCAGCGCGCTGCCGATCCCGCCGGTGGGGTCCGCCGCCCCGGCTGCCGCCGAGGGCAGGCCCTCGTCCACCCGGCTGTCGTAGAGGAGCTTCTGCGGCTGGAACCACACCAGGGTGACCACCCCGAGCACCACCGCGACGACCGCCGCGCCCAGCCAGATCCACGTCCTCCGTCGCATCGACACGGCGGCGGACCATAGCCGCGCCCCCCGGGTCCGGGAACCGTCCCGCGCGCGCCGTCCGGGCGTGACCGGCGGCCGGGCGGGTACCGGCCGGGCATGGCGGACGACGGGGACGTGGGCGGCTTCGCCGGAGGGCTCGGCGCGCGGCTGGCGGGCACCGACGACGGCGCGGCGACGCTGGCGTTCGAGGTGCGCGACGAGCACCTCAACCCGGCGGGGACGCTGCACGGCGGGGTCGTCGCGACCCTGGTCGACACCGCGATGGGGCAGGCGGTGCGCACCACCACCGCCGACGGCGAGGTGCCCGCGACGAGCCAGTTGACCGTGACCTACCTGCGGCCGGGAAAGCCGGGGCGGCTGGAGGTGCGGGGCCGGGTGCGCACCCGCGGCGAGCACCTGACGATCTGCGAGGCCGACGTCGAGCAGGACGGCCGCGCGGTGGCGCACGCCGTCGCCACCTTCGCGCTGCTGGACCGCTGACCCGCGGGTGGCTCAGGTGGTGAGGAGCGGGGGCGCGGCCACGTCGACGACCAGCGCGGCTCCCTCCACGTCGTCGTCGTAGACCTCGTCGTCGTCGCCGGTGCCGCACTGGCTGACCAGCAGGATGAACGCGAACACGGCCACGAGCAGGGCGAGGAAGGTGCCGAAGAACACCGCGCGGCCCCGCCGCGGACGCGGCGGCGGCATCCCTCGGCGCGGCTCCTGGGGATCGGGCGGACGGGCGGCCTGGGACACGGCGGCGCTCCTCGTCGTCGGGGAGGGGACCACCCGGTGGCGGGACCGCCGGGAGGTGACGCGGTCGGCGCGTCCCCCGTCCCATGCCCAGCCCACCGGCGGGTACGCGTGACCGGCGCGCCCCGGGCCGGAGGGGGACGATCGCGGCATGGCCACCGCGACCTGGAACGGGACCGTCATCGCCGAGTCCGACGACATCGTCACCGTGGAGGGCAACGCCTACTTCCCGCGCGAGTCCGTGCGGGACGAGGTGCTGCGTCCCTCCGACACGCACACCACCTGCCCGTGGAAGGGCGTGGCGTCGTACTACTCGCTGGAGGTGGACGGGCAGGTCAACCGCGACGCCGCCTGGTTCTACCCCGAGCCGAAGCCGGCGGCGGAGGAGATCACCGGACGGGTGGCCTTCTGGCGCGGCGTCGAGGTCCGCTGACCGGAGGACCTCCCTGCCCGGGGTCCTCCCTCAGCCGCCGGGGCGGTCGCCGGCCAGCGCGCGGGCGTCCGCGGCGGCCTGCGGGTCGAGGACGCCGGCGCGCTCCTGGCTGTCGATGACGCGCTGGTAGGCCGCCCAGGCCTCGGCCGGCGGGACGTCGAGCGCGGCGGCGATCTGGTCCCAGCCGGCCCCGCCGCGCAGCGCGGCGCGGAAGCCGACCAGCTGGCTGTCGTGGGCCTTGCGGGCGATGACCTCGCCGAGCGCGAGCAGCTCCAGCGACTCGGGCACGTCGAGGGAGGTGGAGTCGTCGAGCAGCGAGCTCCACGAGTCGTCGTCGCGGCCGGCGTCCGCGGTCGGGGACGTGGCCCCGGAGTCCCGCCGGCTCAGGAAGTCCAGGCGGGTGGCGGCGGTCTGGAGCGAGAACTCCTGCTCCAGCACCTCGGGTGTGATGCGCATGCCGCCACGATCCCCGGCCGCCGCGGCGGGTCAAACCCGGTGCGACCGAGGTCTCCCCGAACGGCGGACGGCCCGCACCCCGGGTGGGGTGCGGGCCGTCGACGGCGGAGCCGGGGTCAGCTGTCGACCCCGACAGCCTCCTTGGCGACCGCGGCCAGGGCGGTCTGCGCGGCGCTGACCACCTGGGACCGGTTCTTGTGGGTCTCCTCGTAGCGGATCAGCACGTTGATCTGGTGCGGGTCGCGCAGGGCCTTGGCGGCCTTGGCGGCGTCCGAGGTCGACAGCGAGTCGAAGCCCTTGACCGGCAGCTCGTCGGCGGAGACGTCGCCGAGCTCCTCGCGGGCGGCCTTGGCGGCCTCGGCGGCCTCGCGGTTGCCCTCGCGGCGGGCGATCCGCTCGGCCCGGCGCAGCGTGGCGGCGCGGCCGACGGCGAGGGTCTCGCGGACGGCGTCGGAGAGGGTCGAGGCCTTGTCGGCCACCTCGCCGAGCTCGTCCTCCACCTTCTGCCGGCGCTGCTGCGCGGTGTCGAGGGCCTCGTTCACCCGGTTGGCGACGAAGCGGTACGGGGCGAAGGCCGCCCGCGTGGCGACACCGGCGACCTGCTGGAACGGCGTCGGCTGCAGCGCGGCGGGACCGCCGAGGGCCTCCTCGGCCAGGACGACGGTCAGCCACTCGATGGTGGCCTCGTGGGCGCGGACGAGCCCCTCGGCGAGGCGCTCGACCTTGGCCAGCCCGGCCTTCTTGCCGAGCACCTTGAGGTAGGTGGCGCGGTCGTGCAGCTGGTGCTCGAGGGTGAGGTCCTGCAGCAGGGCCTCCTCGATCGGCGTGGCCTGCTCGACGGTGGCCTTGAGGACGGCCGAGAGCCGGCCCACGACCGGGGTGACGAGGTCGGGCGCGCCACCGAGCTCGCGCAGCTCGGCGGTGATCAGCCGGGTGCGCTCGGCGGCGTTGTCGGCGTTCTGGGTCAGCTCGCGGCGCACGGCGTCGGTGCGGGCCTGCGAGACCCGGGTGCGGGCGATCTGCTCCTCGGTCTGGGTGAGCAGGACCAGCGCGCGGAGCTGGTTGACGATCTTGGCGTGGTCGGTCACGACGGAGGACTCCAACGATCGGGGATGACCGGACGAGTTCTGTGTGCCCCGCTCCCCCGGGCCGCTAACTCCTGCAAGCGGATTGCTAGCGGTGAGGTGCGTCACCCCCCGGGAGGCACCCAGTCGTCGGCGATGCCCAGCCGCTCTCCCACTGCGTGCATCTCCGCCTCGAACAGCGGGCCGGCGTCGGCGAGGGCGAAGCGCAGGTGGCCGAACACTTCCATGCAGACCATCCCGTAGAGCCGCACCCAGCAGGAGAGGAACACCGACATGACGCCCAGCGGCAGCGCGACGGGCAGCTCGGTGCACCACTCCCGCAACTGCTCGCGGTAGTCGGGGTCGAGGTCGTCGTCGGCCGGCACCGGGAACGGCCGCCGCAGGTAGACCGCCGCGAACAGGGTGGCGAAGACCCCGCCGAACCGGCGCCCGGCCTCGGCCGCCGGCCCCTCGCCGTCCTCTGCCTCGGGGACGACGCCGTCGGCGGCGCTGCCGAACAGCAGGCCGAACTCCGCCGGGTGGGTGGTCGCCCAGGTGCGGAACGCCCGCGCGGTGACCAGCAACTGGGTGCCCGGCCGGGGCGGGTCGACGGCGTCGCGCGCGGCCTCCATGACGTCGCAGAGCTCGTCGTAGAGGTCGGCCACCACCCGCTCGACCAGCTCCTCGCGGCTGGCGAAGTACCGGTAGAGCGCGGGTGCGGTCAGCCCGACCTCGCGGGCGATGGCCCGCAGCGCCAGGCCGTCGACGCCGTGCTCGACCAGGACGGCGCGGGCCGCGGAGCGGATGTCGCGCAGCGTGTCGGCGCGCGCCCGCTCCCGGCGGCTCAGCGGCTGGGCCATGGCTCCTCCTCTCCGCCCGGTTGACAAGAGTGAACGGTGTATGCAGAGTTACCGCCGTTCGCTAACGCCGTTCACTATCCTACCGCGAGACAGGGAGGCGGCCGTGTTCGAGGCCCTCGGACGAGTGGTGTACCGACGACGTCGGGCCGTGCTGGCGCTCAGCGCCCTGGCCGTCGTCCTCGCCGGCGTGTGGGGCACCGGCGTGTTCGGCCGGCTCACCGGCTCCGGCTTCGAGGACCCGGCCAGCGAGAGCGCCCGGGCCGCGGAGCTGGCCGTCCGGGAGCTGGGCCGCGACAGCCCCGACGTCGTCGTCCTGTACCGCAGCGACGACCTCGTCGTCGACGACCCGGCCTATCGGGAGGCGGTCACCGCCTCCCTGGCGGGGCTGCCCGGCGGGGTGGTCGAGCGGACGACGACGTGGTTCGACACCGGCGCCGAGCCGCTGGTGAGCGAGGACCGGCGGTCGACCTACGCGGTGCTGCAGCTGGCCGGGGACGCCGACGAGCGCATCGACGCGGTCGAGGTCGTCGAGGCGGAGCTGTCCGCGCCCGGCCTGGACGTCGCGATCGGCGGCGGCACCACCGTCGAGCGGGACATCAACGAGCGGGTCGCCGCCGACATCGCGCGCGCCGAGATGATCTCGCTGCCGGTGCTCGCGGTGCTGCTCGTGGTGGTCTTCGGCAGCCTCACCGCCGCGGGCCTGCCGCTGGCCATCGGCGTCACGTCGATCCTCGGCTCGTTCGCCGCGCTGCGGGCGGCCAGCGAGTTCACCGACGTCTCGGTGTTCGCCGTCAACGTGGTGACGATCCTGGGCCTGGGCCTGGCGATCGACTACGGGCTGTTCGTGGTCAGTCGGTTCCGGGAGGAGGTGCGCCGTCAGCCGAGCGTCGAGGACGCCCTGGCCCGGACGATGGCCACGGCCGGCCGCACGGTCGCCGTCTCCGGGGTCACCGTCGCGCTGTCGCTGGCCGGCCTGCTGATCTTCCCCCAGGTCTTCCTGCGCTCGATGGGCTTCGGCGGGATGAGCGCCGTCCTGATCGCCATGCTGGCCGCGCTCACCCTGCTGCCGGCGCTGCTGGCCGTGCTCGGCCCGCGGGTCGACGCGCTCGCCGTCCCGTGGCGGCGCCGCCGCGCGGCCACGGCCGGGGCCGGCCGGGGCGGCTGGGAGCGCCTTGCCCGCGCGGTCATGCGCCGGCCGGTCGTGGTGACCGTCGCCGTCGTCGGGTTGCTGGTCGCCCTGGCGCTGCCCTTCCTGCGGGTGGAGTTCGGCGCGATCGACGAGCGGGCGCTGCCGGCTGGGACCGAGAGCCGGGTGGTGGCCGAGGCGATCGACCGGGACTTCCCCGCCTCGCCGTCCGGTCCGGTGACGGCGGTGGTCACCCTCGCCGACCCGGTCGACTCCCCTGAGGGCGCGGCGGCGCTGCAGGGCTACGTCGCGGACCTCGCCGCGGTCGACGGCGTGGAGGGCGCCACGGTGACCGGCGCGGCCGGGAGCACGGCGCGGGTGTCGCTGGCCTACACCGGCGACCCGGTCGACGCCGACGCCCGCGAGCTGGTCGCCGCGGTGCGCGACGTCCCCGCCCCGCCGGGCGGCACGGTCCTCGTGGGCGGGGAGAGCGCGGTGATGACCGACCTGCTCGACAGCCTGGCCACGCTGCTGCCGTGGATGGCCCTGCTCGTGGTGGGGACCACGCTGGTCCTGCTGTTCCTGGCCTTCGGCTCGGTGGTGCTGCCGGTCAAGGCGGTGCTGATGAACGTGCTCTCGCTCGGGGCCTCGTTCGGCGCGCTGGTGTGGATCTTCCAGGACGGCAACCTCTCCGGCGTCCTGGACTTCACCTCGACCGGCTTCATCGAGGCGACCCAGCCGATCCTCGTGCTGGCCATCGTGTTCGGCCTGTCGATGGACTACGAGGTGTTCCTGCTGTCGCGGATCCGGGAGCAGTACGACCTGACCGGCGACAACACCACCGCGGTCGCCACGGGGCTGCAGCGCACCGGCGGCATCATCACCAGCGCCGCCCTGCTGCTGCTGGTCGTGATCGGCGCGTTCTCGCTGTCGGGGATCACCTTCATCAAGATGATCGGCGTGGCGATGGCGATCGCGATCGTCGTCGACGCGACCGTCGTCCGGGTGCTGCTCGTGCCGGCGTCGATGCGGCTGCTGGGCCGGGCCAACTGGTGGGCCCCCGGGCCGTTGCGGCGGGTGTACGCCCGGTACGGCATCCGCGAGTCCGACGGCGAGGTCCCGGTCCCGCGGGAGCGGGTGCCCGAGCCGGCCGGCGTCGGCTGAGTGCGGGTCGCACCGGCTCCGCGGGACCGCCGCGGAGCCGGCGCGGCGCGTCAGCGGGCGGGTGCCGCCGGGGGCACCGCCGGGCGGCGGCGCGTCTGCAGCCGCAGCACCGGCTGGGTCAGCTGCGCCAGCGCGGCGCAGCGGGGGCACACCGGGCCGGGGTGGGTCTCGGCGGCGCAGGTGTCACAGGGCACGCGGGGTCTCCTCGGGCGGCGCGAGTCCGGCCGGACTCGGGGAGTCAGGACCCTGCCACCCGCGGCCGCTCCGCCCGCACCGGCTGGGACGGGTGGGACGAGTCGTCAGCGATCCGTCACCTGGGCGCGGGGGCGGGGGTCCAGCGGGGGCGCCGCCGGACGACCGCCGTGGCGACCGGACGGGACGCGGGGGCGCAGGTGCAGGGCCGGCCGGCGCAGGGCTGCGAGGGGCTCATCGGTGACCTCCCGGGGACGGTGGCCGCCGAGCGTGGCAGCCGTCGTCGCTCAGGGCAGGCCCGGCGCACGCGCGCGACACGAATGTCATCCGATCGACCCGCCCCGTTCCCCCGGACGGCGGGCGGGTGAGCGCGCGGTGTCGACCTGGTGCAGTCCCGGGGAGCCGGAGACCGCACCAGGTCGACGACCGGCGGGGTGGTGCTCAGGCGGCGCCGAGGGAGCGCCAGTAGGCGTTGAGTGCGCCGTTGGTCTTCACGAACCAGACGATCGGGCCGACGAGGATGAAGACACCGGGCAGGTACCAGAGCCCGGTGGCGCCGCTGACCGGCTTGGCGCGGCCGGCCCGCTCGTAGAGGGCGCCGACCTCGCTGCTGGCGACGAACGGCGAGACGAAGCCGACGAAGATGGCGATCACCAGGGCCAGGCCCCCGCCGAGGCCGTTGCCGGTGTGCCGCTTCATCTCGTCGTGGACCGCGTAGTACCAGACGAGGGCGTAGATCCCGAAGGTCACGATCGTCAGCAGGATCGCGACGCCGGTGCCGCGCACCCTGCCGATCGGGCCCGACGGCGGGAAGTGGGCCCCGGCGGGGACCGGCGGCATCGGCTGGCCGGCGTAGCCGGGGAACGCCGGGGCCTGGCCGTAGGGCGTCTGGCCGAAGGGCTGGCCGTACGGAGCCTGGCCGTGGACGGGCTGCTGGGCGGACGCGCCCGGGTACTGAGAGGTGGTCATGGGTCCCCCGCTCGGAGTGGACCGGCGGGTCCGCCGGCGGGCAGCAAGATAGGGGCGGACCCCGCTCGCCGGGGGGAGGTGAGCCGCGCCACCTCCCGACCCGGCACCCGCGGCCCCGGTCGCCACTCGAGCCCCGCGAGTGGTCGCCTGCGGTGGTGACCGGGTCCGGGTGACCACGGCGACCGACCGGTCGGCGAGAGGTCGCCCGGCGACCTCAGCCGGCCAGCAGCGCCGCGAGCCGGTCGAGGTAGGGCACCTGCCCCTTCACCAGCCGGACCCGCGCCTCGGCGAGGTCGAACCAGGCCGCGCGGTCGACCTCGGGGAAGTGCTGCACCCGCCCCGAGCGCGGCGGCCACTCCAGCGGGAAGGTGCCGCTCACGACGGCGCCGGCGTCGAGGTCGCCCTCCGCGGCCCACACGGTGAGCACCTTCGCGCCCGCCCGCAGCTCACCCAGCGGCGTCAGCGACGTCGCGGGCACCGGGCTGCCGAGCTCCTCGGCGAACTCGCGCCGGGCGGCCGCGAGCGGGTCCTCGCCGTCGTCGTGCTCGCCCTTGGGGATCGACCAGGCGCCGGCGTCCTTGCGGGCCCAGAACGGCCCGCCCATGTGCCCGAGCAGCACCTGCGGGTCCCCGCCCGGGCCGCGCCGGTACAGCAGGATCCCCGCGCTCCGCCTCGGCACCGGGCCACCCTCGCACGGCGGTTCAGCGGCAGTCGTCCTGGTGGCCGTGCCCGTGGCCGTTGCCCTGCCCCGGCTTGGGCTCGCAGGTCTGCGCCGGGGGCTCCGGCGCTGGAGGCACCGGCGGCGGGGGCGGCGGCAGGGGCGACGGCGACGGCGCGACCGCCGGAGGCGGCGGGACCTCGACCGGGGGCGGCGTCACCGCCACCGGAGCGGGCGACGGCACGGACGACGGCGCGGGCGTCGGGGTCGCGGTCGGCGGAGCCGCGGGCGCGGACGTGGGCGCGGGCCCGGCCGCCGGCGGCGGGGCGACGGGGTCCCCGGTCCGGACCGCGGGCGCGACCAGCGCCGCCAGCCCGACGACCACCGCCAGCAGCACGACCGCGCCGCCGGCCACCCAGCCGCGACGCCAGACCGCGCCCTCGGCGCGGTGGCGGGAGCGGCTGGGCAGCACGTCGGTGTCGCCGTCGCCCCGGTCGTCGAACGCGCCGTCGAACACGTCGTCGAACACGTCCAGGGGCGAGGGGGGCCGGCCGGTGTGCACCGGCGCGAACCTACGGAGCGGAGGTCCCCGGCTCCGCGCGACCCGCCGGACGGCGAGGGCGGCGCCTCCCGGGGGCAAGGGGGGACACCCGGGAGGCGCCGCCGGTCAGGGGAGGCGCTGGAGCGCGGTCAGCGCCTCGGCCAAGTTCACGACGTCGGCGTACTTGGCGTCGAGGTCGGCGAGGTTGTTCTCGTGCAGGGCGGGGGTCCGGTCGGCGCAGGCCTGGCGCACCACCTGCGGCCGGAACCCGGAGTTCAGCGCGTCCATCGCGGTGGCCCGCACGCAGCCGGACGTGGAGACCCCGGCGACCACCACGGTGTCCACGCCCAGGCCGGTCAGGGTCGGCGCGAGCGTCGTGCCGAAGAACGCCGAGGCGTACTGCTTGACCACCACCGGCTCCCCGGGGTCGGGCTTGAGCGCGAGCTCACCCCACTCCCCCGGCGCGTCCTCGGCGAACGCGGCGAGCGCCGGCACCTTGCGGACGAACAGCCCGCCGTCGGCCAGGCCGCGGGTGTAGCGCACCGCCGTCCACACCACCGGGTGCCCGGCGGACCGGGCGGCGGCCACCAGCGCGGCGGTGGCCTCGACCGCCGGGCCCGGGTCGGGCAGGGCGAACGGCCCGCCCGGCTCGGTGTAGGCCCGGCAGAGGTCGACGACCACCACCGCCGGGCGCTCGCCCCAGCCGACCCGGCCGGAGAACGACGGGCCGTGGGGCCCGGGGGCGCTCATCCCGCCGCCCACACCGGGCGCCGCGGCGCGGGCAGGCCGGTCTCCTCCTCGCAGCGGGCCAGCAGCTCCTCGATCGGCGGGCCCATGTCGAAGACGGGCAGCTCCGCGGGCCGGTCGGCGCGCATCGTGTCGCGCAGGGTCTCGGTGGCGTCGGCGTCGACCTCGCCGTCCTCGGTCAGGCAGACGCCGTACCGCTCGGCGCCCCGGGAGGTGACCAGCCCGCGGCG
This sequence comes from Geodermatophilus sp. SYSU D00700, assembly GCF_054050255.1. NCBI lineage: Bacteria > Bacillati > Actinomycetota > Actinomycetes > Geodermatophilales > Geodermatophilaceae > Geodermatophilus > Geodermatophilus sp. SYSU D00700. Next base: position 153,500 of record NZ_JBJGZA010000003.1, read on the forward strand.
GACCTCCCGGGCCACCAGCTCCGGGTCGCGCTGCAGCGGGTCGCCCCACCCGCCGCCGCCCCAGGTGACGAAGTGCAGGACGTCGCCGGGCCGCACCGGGACCCCGTGGCACTTGCTCGGCAGCACCTCGCGAGTGCCGTCGGCCCGCTCGATCCACTTGCGGCCGCGGGCGCCGGGCTGCCCGCCGTTGACCCCCCACGGGTAGGTGAGCCAGCGGTCGTCGTGGATGGCGATCTCGCCGGGCTCCTCGAACACGTAGGCGACGTCGACGCCGTTGCCGCCGCGGTGCAGACCGGCGCCGCCGGTGTCGGGGACGGTCTCCCACCGCTCGATCCGCAGCGGGTAGTAGGACTCGAGGTACTCGCAGGGGATGTTGACGAAGCTCGGCCACAGCGAGTGCCCGTCGGGGCCGTCGCCGAGCGGCCGGCCGGGGATGCCGCCGAACCCGATCGAGTACAGCTGGAACCACTCGCCCTTCCGCTCCCCCGACGAGTAGTGGCCGGAGTACATGAAGTGCGGCGAGGAGGAGAAGCCGGCCGCGTTGAGCAGCGCCGGGTTGGTCTGCCCGAGCAGGCCGCCGAACAGGTCGAACACCCGCCCGATGCCGTGGTTGCGGCCCGACAGCGCCGCCGGGAACTCGGGCTTCCAGTACGACCCGTCCGGGATCGTGACGTCGACCAGCGGGTAGAAGCCGTCGTTCCACAGGATCTGCGGGTCGGCCACGGTGATCATGTAGATCCCGAAGAACATCCGGGCCAGGTTCTCGTTGAGGTAGTAGTTGATCGGGCCGGCCGCCTGCGGCGAGGACCCGGTGAAGTCCAGGTGCACCTTCTCGCCGGTGCGGGTCAGCGACAGCTTCAGCTCGTAGGGGCCGTTGCCGACGCCGTCGTCGCAGATGTAGTCGGTGAACGAGAGGGTGCGGCCCTCCTCGAACACCATCTGCAGCAGCACCTTCATCGCGTCGTGGTTGCGCTGCAGCAGCGCGTCGAGCGCCGACAGGTAGGTGGCCGTCCCGAACCGCTGGCACATCTCCACCACCCGCCGGGCGGCGGTGCGGCAGGCGGCGACCAGGCCGTTGAGGTCGGCGCGGTTCCAGTCGGGCTTGCGGACCTGGTTGAGGATGATCCGCAGCGCGTCGTCGTTGAGCACGCCCTTGCGGTAGAGCTTGAAGGGCGGGATGACCACGCCCTCCTCGTAGATGGTGCGCGCGTCGGTGGGCATCGACGACGGCGTCTTGCCGCCCACGTCGGACATGTGGCCGAACATCGACGCCCAGCCCACGACCCGGCCCTCGTGGAACACCGGCATGACCAGCAACCAGTCGTTGGCGTGGCTGATCGCGGCGCCGCACGAGTACGGGTCGGACGTCAGCAGGACGTCGCCCTCCTCGACGGTGTCGTCGAAGCCGTCGAGGAAGTCGGGGATGGACAGGCCGAACTGGCCGACGACCATCTTCCCGCTGGGGTCGCCGATGAGCGGGAACTCGTCGTGCTGCTCGCGGATGCCCGGCGACAGCGCGGTGCGGAACAGCACCTCGTCCATCTCGTAGCGGGCGTTCCGCAGCCCGTTCTCGATGAGGTCGAGGGTCACCGGGTCGACGTCGACGCGCTCCACGCCGCCGGTCGCGGTCTCGATGATCCGGGCCACGGGTCAGCCCTCCGAGGGGGTGATCAGCAGGGACCCGGACGCGTGCACTTCCGCCACGTGCCCGGGCAGGACGAGGGTGGTGGAGTCCATCTCGGTGACGATCGCGGGGCCGCGCACCACGTCCCCGGCCCGCAGCCGCGCCCGGTCGTAGACGCCGGCGGTCACCCGCTCGCCCTCGACGTGGACCGGGTGCTCGGTCACCAGCGCCCCGGACGGGTCGCCGTCGCCGGCCTCAAGGTGCACCGGGGTGACGTCGGGCCGCGGGCCGGTGACGGTGGCGCGGGCGTTGACCAGCTCGTGGTCGACGTCGAGCAGGAAGGAGAACAACCGGTCGTGCTCGGCGTCGAAGGTCTTCCCGAGCTCGTCCAGCGCGCCGTCGCCGTCCAGCCACGCGGGGTCGACCTCGACCGGGATCTCGAAGCCCTGTCCGTGGTACCGGACGTCGACCTGGAAACCGACGGTCTGGTCGGCCCGCGCCAGGCCCTGCGCGGCCAGCCGCCCGCCGGCCTCGTCGGCCAGCTCGCGCAGGATCTGCGCCAGTTCGCCGTCGGCCAGCTGGCCGAAGCGGCGCAGCACGGTGCGGGCGGACTCGTCGCGCCGGCTGGTGGTCGCGTCACCCAGGGCGCACAGCACGCCCGGTGACGGCGGGACGATCACCGGCCACGCCCCGGTCAGCTTGCCCAGCGCGTTGGCGTGCAGCGGCCCGGCGCCGCCGAAGGCGACCAGCGCGAAGTCGCGCGGGTCGAAGCCCTGCTGCACCGAGACCAGCCGCAGCCCGCCGAGCATGTTCTCGTTGACGATGTCGACGATGCCGGCGGCCGCGGCCTCCGGGGAGTCCAGGCCCATGGCCTCGGCCACCTTGCTCACCGCGTCCCGCGCCGCCTCGACGTCGAGGGTGATCTCGCCGCCGGCCAGCGCGGAGGGCAGGTAGCCGAGGACGACGTTGGCGTCGGTGACCGTGGGGTCGACCCCGCCCTTGCCGTACGCGGCCGGGCCGGGGTCGGCGCCGGCCGACTGCGGGCCCACGCGCAGCGCCCGGGTCAGCTCGGGGACGTGCGCGATCGAGCCGCCGCCGGCGCCCACGGTGCGGACGTCGACGCTGGAGGCCCGCACGGTGAGGTCGCCGACCTCGGTCTCCCGGCCGATCCGCGGGGACAGGTCGCGCACCAGCGCCACGTCGGTGGAGGTGCCGCCCATGTCGAAGGTGATCAGGTCGCGGTGACCGCACTGCTCGGCGACCCACACCGCGCCGGTCACCCCGCCGGCCGGGCCGGACAGCAGCATGGTCACCGGTGCCGCGACCGCGGCGTCGGCCGACTGCAGGCCGCCGTCGCTGCGCAGGATGGACAGCTCGCCGGCGACGCCGCCCTCGCGCAGCCCCTCGGAGAGGTGGCGCACGTACCGGTCGACCTGCGGCTGCACGTAGCCGTTGGCCACCGTGGTGAGCGTCCGCTCGTACTCGCGCAGCTCGGGCAGCACGTCGGAGGACAGCGACACCGGGACGCCGGGCAGCACCTCGGCGGCGAGCTCGCGGATGCGGCGCTCGTGCGACCCGTCGGCGAAGGAGTTGACCAGGCTGACGGCGAGGGCCTGCACGCCGCGGCGCGCGAGCTTCTCGAGCTGGGCCCGGACATCGGCGTCGTCGAGCGGGCGGACCACCGACCCGTCGCTGGCGATCCGCTCGTCGACCTCGACGGTGTCCTCCAGGTCGGCCAGCGGCTCGGGCTTGGGCCAGATGATCCAGCCGGCCAGCCCGCCGGGGACGAAGCTGCGCGCGATCTGCAGCACCTGCCGGAAGCCGCGGGTGGTGACCAGGCCGACGGTGGCGCCCTTGCCCTCGAGGATGGCGTTGGTCGCGACCGTGGTGCCGTGCAGCACCTGGGCCACCTCGGCCAGCGAGATGCCGGCGTCGGCGCAGACCTTGTCGATGCCGGTGAGCACGCCGACCGCCTGGTCGGCCGGGGTGGAGGCGGTCTTGGCCCGCCAGGTGGCGCCGCTGTCCTCGTCCACGAGCAGGACGTCGGTGAAGGTGCCCCCGACGTCGACTCCGAGCCGGTAGCTCATGCGGTCTCCTCCTGGCGGATCGCGGTGGCGGTCATCTGCAGCCGGGCCGCCCGGACCATGACGGCGCGGGCGTTGGCGATGTGCGAGGTCATGACGGCGCGGGCCCAGGCGGGGTCGCCGGCGCGCAGGGCGGCGACGATCTCGCTGTGGTGCGCCAGGCTGCGGCGCAGCGACTCCCCGTCGTAGGTGAGGAAGTTGCGCCGCACGATCGGCGGGTGGATGGCCGCGGCGAGGGCGGCGGCCAGGGCCGGGTGCGCGGCGAGGGCGACCAGCCGGTCGTGGAAGGCGCGGTTGAGCGGTACCAGCGCGTCGAGGTCCTGGCCGGGACCGGGGGCGCCGACCTCGTGCATCCGCCGGGCCAGGGCGTCGAGCTCCTCGACGTCGGCCGGCCGGGCGTTGGGCACGGCGTGCGCGGTCAGCTGCGGCTCGAGGACCGACCGCAGGTCGAACACGCCCTCGAGCTCGGCGACGGTCCAGGTGGCCACCCGGGCGCCGCGGTTGGGGACGACCTCGACCAGCCCCTCGGCGGCCAGCCGGGACAGCGCCTCGCGCACCGGCGTGCGGCTCACGCCGAGCCGGTCGGCCAGCTCCACCTCGCCCAGCCGCGCGCCCGGGGCGAGGTCCCCGCCCATGATGAGCTCGCGCAGCGCGGCCAGCGTCCGCTCCGCGGACGTCTGCGGACGTGTCACCGGTCACACCTCCCCGTGATTGCATGCAACGTAGGGGTACCGACCGTCGCGCACAAGGGTCCGCCGGGAGACCCCGCAGTTCCGCTTCGGCGCTTGCCGCGCACGTCAGGACGGGTGCAGACTGCGCGCGACCCGACCGGCCCGAGTCGGGCTGTGTATGCAACCGAGGGGGCACCGTGGGTGATCTGCTGGGGAACGGCCCGGCTCCGCGGGCCCGGCTGCGCGAGCTGCTCGCCGGGCCCGGGCCGCTGGTGGCGCCGGGCGCCTACGACGCGCTCTCCGCCCGGCTGGTCGAGCAGGCCGGCTTCGACGCCGTCTACATGACCGGCTTCGGGACGACGGCCTCGCTGATCGGCCGCCCCGACGTCGGGCTGCTGTCGGGTGCGGAGATGGTCGACAACGCCCGGCGGATCGCCGCCGCCGTCGACGTCCCGGTCATCGCCGACGCCGACACCGGCTACGGCAACGCGCTCAACGTCGTCCGCACGGTGCAGCTCTACGAGCAGGCCGGGGTGGCCGGGATCCAGCTCGAGGACCAGGTCATGCCGAAGAAGTGCGGGCACATGAGCGGCAAGGCGCTGGTCGGCACCGCGGAGATGGCCGGCAAGGTGCGGGCGGCGGTGGCCGCGCGGCGCGATCCCGACCTGGTGGTGATCGCCCGCACCGACGCGGTGGCCGTCAGCGGGGTCGACGACGCCCTGGAGCGCGCCCGGGCCTACGCCGACGCCGGGGCCGACCTGCTCTTCGTCGAGGCGCCGACCACCGAGGCCGACGTCGAGCGGATCGCCTCGGGGCTCGCCGGCGTCGCGCCGCTGGTGTTCAACTGGGCGGAGGGCGGGCGCACGCCCCCGCTGTCGCTGCAGCGGATGACCGAGCTGGGGTTCGCGCTGGTCATCTACCCGATCGGCACCCTGCTGGCCGCCACGGCAGGCATGCGCTCGCTGCTCGCGGCGCTGCGGGCCCAGGGGGTCCCGCCGCTGGAGGGGCTGCCGTCCTTCGGCGAGTTCACCGACCTCATCGGGCTGCCCGAGGCGCAGGACCTGGAGCAGCGCTTCGCGGGGTAGGGGCGCTCACCATCGGCAGCCGCCGGAGGGCTCCGGACAACGTCTCGGCGCTCCTGTCACACCCGCCCCAGACGCTCGCGGCGATGACCGGACCGTTCCGTCCGGGCCGGTAGACAGGATCCCGTGAGCACCACCGACGCCCGGCCGCATCCGCACGACGGTGCCCCCCGGGTGGCCGTGGCGATCACCGCCACCAGCACGCCGGTGCTCTCCCACGCCCTCGCCCACAACCGCGTCCCGGTGGTCTCCCGGCTGGCCTTCGCCACCCACGGCGCGGCGGTGTCGGGCGCGGTGGTGCGGCTCGGCGTCCAGGACGCCGAGGGCCCGGTGGGGCGCCCGGTGGAGCTCACCGTCGACCTCGACGCCGACGCCACCACGGTGCTCAGCGACGTCGACCTGGTCATGGACCCCGCCGCGATGCTGCAGATCGAGGAGCAGCGGCCCGGCGTCATCGAGATCGACGTGACCGTCGACGGCGCCGACGTCGGCGGCACCGCCGTCCCGGTGCAGGTGCTCGCCGCCGGCCAGTGGCTGGCCACGCCCCTGCCGCTGGCGCTGGAACTGCTGGCCGCGCACGTGCTGCCCAACCACCCGGCGGTCCCGGCGCTGCTGGCCGAGGCCGCGGCGCTGCTCGACGAGCGCACCGGCGACGCGTCGCTGGACGGCGGGGAGGCCGGCCCGGAGCGGGTCGACGAGATCGTCTCCGCGGTCGCCGCCGCGATGCGGGCCCGCGGCATCCGGCACAGCGAGGCGGCCGCCGACTGGGCGCACATCGCGCAGAAGGTGCGCACCCCCGGCGACGTCCTCGACGGCCGGGTGGGCACCTCGCTGGACACCACGGTGGTGCTCGCCGCCGCGCTGGAGGCCGCCGGCGTGCGCACGCTGCTGTGGCTCACCGAGGGCCACGCGTTCCTCGGCTACTGGCGGGAGGAGCGCAGCGCCGAGAGCGTGGCGACCACCGACGTCGCGCCGCTGGTGGACTCGGTCGGGCTCGGCCTCGTCCGGCTGGCGGAGACGACGCTGCTGACCAGCCGCAGCGCGGAGGACCCCGACGCCGAGCGGCTGGACCGCGCCGCCCGCGACGCGTGGCTCACCGGCGGGGCCGACCGCGTCCTGGGCGTCACCGACGTCCACCGCGCCCGCCGCGCCGGCATCCTGCCGCTGCCGGCCCGCACCCGCGGCCCCGACGGCGCGCTGCAGGTGGTCGAGTACCGCGCCGCCGAGCACGACCCGGCCGCGCGCCCGCCCGGCCGGCACGCCGCCCCGGCCGCCGGCGCCGGGGTGCCGCCGCGGGTGCAGCGGTGGCGGGACGACCTGCTCGACCTGGGCGTGCGCAACCGCCTCGTCCACCTCCCCGACGGCCCCGGCCTGCCGCTGGTCGTCCCCGGCCTCTACCTGGCCACCCTGGCCGAGCTGCTCGCCGACGGCGGGGTCACCCTGCTGCCCAGCGACCGGGTGCCGGCCGCGGACGCCGACGGCGGGCCGCGCTCGGCGCGGGAGCTGCCGGTCGGCGTGCTCGGCGAGGTCCTCCACGAGGGCCGCGCCGTGCACGCCGACGTCACCGAGGGCGGCTACCTGCCGCGGCTGCGGGCGCTGGCCGCCCGGGCGCGCACCGTCCGCGAGGAGACCGGCGCGAACGAGCTGTACGTCGTCGCCGGCAGCCTGGCGTGGGAGCTCGACGGCCGGTCGATGCGCTCCCCGCTGGTCCTGCTGCCGGTGGTCCTCTCCCCCGCCGACGGCTCCTACCGGCTGGCCGCCGACGACGCCGCGGTCGCCGTCCCGAACCGGGTCCTGCTGGAGAAGCTGCGCCGGGTGCACGGGCTGACCGTGCCCGGGCTCGACGGCGAGGACGACGACGGCGTCGACCTCGAGGGCGCGCTGGCCGCGGTGCGGCAGGCGCTGGCCGACGCGGGGCTGCCGTTCCGCGTCGAGGCCACCGCCGACCTCGCCGTCCTGCCCGCCGCCCGGTTCCGCGCGTGGCGCGACCTCGACCGGTCCTGGACCGAGCTGGCCGCCAACCCGCTGCTCGCCCACCTGGCGCACACGCCGACCGCCCCGTTCGCCGACCCGGTGCCACCCGCCGCGGCCGACGCCGATCTCGACGAGCTCGCCGCCGCCTGTCCGCTGCCCGCCGACGCCGCCCAGCTGCGCGCCGTCGCCGAGGCCGCCGCCGGCCGCACGTTCGTGCTCGAGGGCCCGCCCGGCACCGGCAAGTCGCAGACCATCGCCAACCTGGTCGCCCGCGCGGTCGCCGAGGGCCGGCGGGTGCTGGTCGTGGCCGCCAAGCGGACCGCGCTCGACGTCGTCGCCCGCCGGCTCGAGTCGGTGGGCCTCGGCCCGGCCGTCCTCCCCCTGCACGGCGACGCCGCCCGGCCGGCCGGGCTGCGCGCCCGGGTCCGCGCGGCCCTGGACCGCCCGGCCGGCGTCGAGGACCCGGGCCTGCCCGCCGACGTCGAGGGCCTGCGCGCCGCGCGCCGGACGCTGGCCCGCTACGCCGACCGGCTGCACGCCCCCAACGCGGCGGGCCTGTCCTTCCACGCCGCGCACACCGCCCGGCCGGCCGCCGGCGAGGACGTGCCGCGGCTGCCGCTGCCGCAGGAATTCGCCGCCGCCGCGCCGGCGGAGACGCTGACCGCGGTGCGCCGCGCGCTGGCGCTGCTGCCCGCCGTCGCCGACCTGGTGCGCCCCTCGCCGCGGCACCCGTGGGCCTTCGTCGACACCGCCGGCGTCGACCTGCGCGCCGCCCACGCCGCCGCCTCCGCCGTCGACGCCGCGATGCGCGCGCTGCCGGCCGAGCCGCACCTGGCGCGGGCGCTGCGCGAGGTGCGCACGCCCGGCGACCTCGACGACCTCGCCCACCTGCTGTCCGCGCCCGCCGTCGGCCTCGACGTGCTCGACGAGGTGCCCACCGAGCGCTGGTCGGTGGCGACGACGACGGTGCTCGGCGAGGTCGCCGCGTTCACCTCCGCCGTCCACCCGGGTCTTGAGCTGGCCACGCCCGAGGCGCTCGCGCTGCCGCTGGCCGACCTCTACGTCGCCGCGCAGACCGCCCAGGCCGGCCACTGGTGGGCCCGGCAGGAGGGCCTGCGGGCGGTGCGGGCGCAGCTGGCGCCGGTGCTGCGCCCCGGCGTGACCCTCAAGCTGCGCGACGTCCCGGAGCTGACCGCCGCGCTGTGGCGGCTGCAGACGGCGGCCACCGGCATCGCCGCGCGCGCCTCGGTCATCCCCGGGCTGTCGGTGCCGGCCGGCTGGAACCCACTGCTGGCCCCCACGCTCCTCGACGGGCAGGTGGCCTGGCTGCGGCGGGCGGGCGCGGTGGTCGACAGCGCCCGCGAGTTCGCCGTCGCGCTGCGCCGCTACGTCGTCGCCGGGCCCGGTCCCTCCCCCGAGGCGGCCGCCGCCGTCGTGCGGCTGCGCGACGAGCTGGACCGGCTGCTGCGCGTCTGCCGCAGCACCCCCGCGCGGCTGGCCGCCTGGTGCGGCGACGACGGCGTGCTGCTGCGCTGGGCGATGACCCGGCCCGAGCGCGGCGTCGAGCACAGCGGGCTGATCTCGCTGCGCCGGTGGGCGGAGTTCCTCGACACCCTCGAGCCGCTGCGCGACGCCGGCCTGACCGACGCCCGCGCCGCGCTGGTCAGCGGCCGGCTGCCCGCCGAGGACGCCGTCCGCGCCTTCGAGCTCGGCCTGGCCGCCGCGTCGGCGACCGAGCGCAGCGCCGCCACCGGCCTCGACGCGTTCGACGCGGCCGCGCACGACCGGGCGGTCGCCCGCTTCACCGCCGCCTCCCGCGCCGTCCGCGCGCACCTCACCGGCGCGCTGCCCGCCGCGGTGGCCGCCCGGCGCCCCGACGACGACCTGCTCGGCGCGCTGCGGGATGCACTCGCCGACGGCGGGCCGGGGGTGCGCGCGCTGCTCGCGGAGCACGGGGACGTGGTCACCGCGCTGCTGCCGTGCGTGCTGGCCGGCCCCGACGCGGTCGCCCGGTTCCTCCCGGCCCGCGCCGGCCTGTTCGACCTCGTCGTGTTCGACGAGGCCTCGCAGCTGCGCGTCGCCGACGCCGTCGGTGCGCTGGGCCGGGCCCGCGCGGCCGTCGTGGTCGGCGACGGCGCGCAGCTGCCGCCGACGCCGCTCGCCGAGACCACCGCCGCCGGCGACGAGCTGCCGGAGCTGCCCGGCACCGCCGTCGAGGACGAGGAGTCGATCCTCTCCGAGTGCGTGCGCGCCGGGGTGCCGCGGCTGGAGCTGTCCTGGCACTACCGCAGCCGCGACGAGTCGCTGGTCGCGTTCAGCAACGCGCACTACTACGGCAACCGGCTCTCCTCGTTCCCCGCGCCCACGCCGGGACGGCCGTCGGCCGGGGACGGCGGGCACGGCATCTCGCTGGTACGGGTGCAGGGCACCTTCCACCGCACCGGCGCGGGCCGGCTGCTGCGCACCAACCCGATGGAGGCCAAGGCCGTCGTCGCGGAGGTCCGCCGCCGCTTCGACGCCGCCGCCCCGGGCGAGGTGCCTTCGATCGGCGTGGTCACCGTCAACGCGCAGCAGCGGGCCTACGTCGAGTCGCTGCTGCGCGACGCCGGCGACGAGCGGCTGGCCGCGGCCCTCGACCGCACCGACGGCGAGGGCGTGTTCGTCAAGGACCTGGAGACCGTGCAGGGCGACGAGCGCGACGTCGTGCTGCTGTCCACCGTGTTCAGCGCCGACGACCGCGGCGTGCTGCCGCTGAACTTCGGACCGCTCAACCGGGTCGGCGGCGAGCGGCGGCTCAACGTGGCGATCACCCGCGCCCGCCGGCAGGTCGTGGTCTTCTCCTCCTTCGACCCCGCAGCGCTGCGGGCCGAGCAGACCTCCTCGCTGGGCATCAAGCACCTGCGCGCCTACCTCGACCTGGCCGCGCTCGGCCCCGACGCGCTGCCGCGGGAGGCGCGGCGGCCGGGGATCCCCGACCGGCACCGCGACGAGATCGCCGCCGCGCTGCGCGAGCGCGGGCTGGCGGTGCGCACCGACGTCGGCCTGTCGGGGTTCCGCGTCGATCTGTCGCTCGCCTCTCCCGACGCGCCCGACACCCCCGTGGTGGCCGTGCTGCTCGACGGCCCGGCGTGGGCCCGGCGGCGCACGGTCGGCGACCGCGACGCCCTGCCCGCCGAGGTGCTCGCGGGGCTTCTCGGCTGGCCCGCCGTCGAGCGGGTGTGGCTGCCCGCGTGGCTGCGCGACCGCGACGCCGTGCTCGACCGGCTCACCGCCGCGGTGACCGCGCTGGCCCCGCCGGCGCCCGCGGCCCCGGTGCTGGCCGTCGTCGACGCGCCGCCCGCGCTGCCGGACGACGACGAGGAGCCTGCCGGTCCCGGCCCGGCCCCGCGCGGTGGGCCGGTGCTGCGGTCGGTGGCCTCGGCCGCCGTCGCCGCGCTGCCGGCGCCGCGGCACCTGCCCGACCCGGCGGCCGCCGACCCCGAGCCCCCGCCGGTGACGCCGCCGGTCGTGCTCAGCGTCGTCCCGCCGGTCCCGGAGGAACCCCCGGCCGCCGAGGAGCCGCCCGCCGAGCAGCGGTTCCGGGCCTGGGCGCCGAAGCCCGCGGGCGACCGGAAGGTCCTCGACGCGCTGGCCGACCCGCGCAACGCGCGCCTGGTCACCCGCGTGCTCGCCGCGGGGCTCCGGGCGGAGGGGCCGGTGCACCGCGACCGCCTGGTCCGGCTGGCCGCCGGCGCGTTCGGGCTGTCGCGGGTCAGCGAGGCCCGGCGCGACGCGCTGCTGGCGCTGCTGCCCGCGCACACCCTCGACGGCGACGTGGTCTGGCCGGCGTCGCTGGACCCGGCGACCTGGACCGCCTACCGCCGCCAGATCGCCAGCGCCGCCCGGCCGCTGGACCAGGTGCCGCCGCAGGAGGTGGGCAACGCGATGGCCGCGCTGTGCCGCGGGGCCGGCGGGCTGGCCCGCGAGGACCTGTTCGCCCGCACCGCCGAGGTGTTCGGTTACCGGCGTCGCACGCCGTCCCTGGTCCCGCTGCTCACCGCGGCACTCGACCGCGCGGCCGCCGCCGGCCGGCTGACGGTGCACGAGGACGGCCGCGTCACCGCCTGCTAGAGGACCCCTGCTGCCCCCGCCACTCGCACGCTCGTGGCGGGCTCCTGCAGGAGGGCCGCCGCGCGCAGTCGTGCTCTGCACACAGGTGTAGGCAGAGCACGAGCTTCGTCGGGTCACCTCCGGTGACCCCCTTCGTGCTCTGCACACGGGTGTAGGCAGAGCACGACCGTCCGCGGGAGCACACCGGTCCGGCGACGGCCGGGTCAGACGCGCGCGAGCCCCACCACGGTGACGTCGTCGGTTCCCGCCGGGTCCAGCGCGGCGACCACCGCGTCGACCACCTCCTGCGGCTCCCCCGCCGCGGCGGCCACCGCGTCCCGCACGGCGGCCATGCCCTCGAGCAGCGGGCGGTCGCGGCGCTCGACCAGGCCGTCGCTGTAGAGCAGCAGCCGGTCGCCCGCGTCCAGCCCCAGCTCGACCTCCGGGTAGGCGGCGTCGTCGAGCAGGCCCAGCGCCGGGCCGCGGCCGTCGGTGACCAGGACCGCGGCCCCGCCGGCGGCGTGCACGGCCGGCAGGTGCCCGGCGCTGGCCAGGGTCAGCCGCCCGGTGGCCGGGTCGAGCTGGGCGACGACGGCGGTCGCCATCTCACCGGGCAGCAGCGCGGCCACCAGCCGGTTGAGTTCGGCCAGCGCGGCGGCCGGTCCCTCGTCGCGCAGCAGGGCCGCCCGCAGCGCGTGCCGCAGCTGGGCGGTCACCGAGGCCGCCGTCAACCCGTGCCCGGCGACGTCGCCGAGCACCACTGCCAGCGTCCCGCCGGGCAGCGGAACCAAGTCGTACCAGTCCCCGCCGACGACGTCGGCCTCGCTCGGCCGGTACCGCGCGCCCAATCCGACGCCGGGCACCTTCGGCAGCCGCTCGAGCAGCAGCGTGCGCTGCAGTGCGGCCGCGAGCCGGTCGTCCTCGCCGGCGCGGGCCAGCACCGCTGCGCCGAGGTGACCGGCCAGCGCACGGGCGGCGGCCACCTCGTGCCCGTGCCAGGGCCGGGCGGTGCCGCGGACGGTCTCGGTCCAGCGGGCGAACGAGCGGCGCGGGCTGAGCCGTCCGCCGTCGACCTCGGACGTGCGCGGGTCCCCGCCCCAGCTGACCTCGCGCGGCGTCTCGGGGCGGAACCAGGCGAGGAAGTCCCCGCGCCCGCCGCCGACCTCGACGGCGAGCACCCCGCTGGCGTCGGTGGCGAGGTCGTCGAAGCCGGGCACGTCGAGGGTCAGCCGGTCGGTCACCCCGCCGGCGCGCAGCACGGCCGGCACCAGCGCGGCGACCCGGTCGGGCGGTGGCGTCGTGCCGAGCAGGTGCAGCCGGCCGTCGAGGCGGACGGCGGCGCCCGAGGCCGGCAGCAGGTCCAGCGCGGTCACCGCGCCGTCGACCAGCGCCGCGGCGGGCGTGCGCGGGCTGCGGCCGATCGCGCCGACCAGGTCGGCCTCCCGCTGGGAGACCGCGACGACGCGGTCGCGCTCGCCGGCCCCGACGGTGGTGTGCAGCAGCAGCGAGGCGGTGCGTCCGAGGAACTCCGCGGCGGTGCGGTCGGCGTAGGAGGGCCGGTGCGGACCGCTGTAAGAGTGGCAGGCGACCAGGCCCCAGAGCCGGCCCCGGTCGATGAGCGAGACCGACATCGAGGCGGTGACGCCCATGTTGGCCAGGTACTCCAGGTGCACCGGCGAGACGCTGCGCAACATCGCGCCCGACAGGTCCAGCGGCGCTCCGGTGCCCGGCACCCGCGGCGGCACGAGCGGCACCGGGGTGTAGGAGGCGTCGGGGATCAGCCGCATCCAGTTGGTCGTGTACAGCGCCCGGGCCTGGGCGGGGATGTCGCTGGCCGGGTAGTGCAGGCCGAGGAACGGCTCGAGGTCGGGGCGGCGGTCCTCGGCGACCACCTCGCCGTTCCACTCGGCGTCGAAGCGGTAGACCATCACCCGGTCGAACCCGGTCAGCGCGCGCACCTCGCGGGCGAGGACGGCGGTGAGCCCCTCCAGCGTCGTCGGCGCGGACAGCCGCTGCAGCACGGTGGGCAGCCGGCGGTGCCAGGCCGCGCCGGCCTCCCCGGCGCCGGCGACCGGCTCCCACTCGGTGACGAGCAGGCCGCCGCTGCGGGAGAGCACCAGGTCCAGCTCTGTGCCGCCGGGCGCGACCCGCAGCGGGTCGGCCTCGGCGAGGTCGCCGGCCAGCGCGGCGCGCAGCCGCTCGACTTCGGCAGGGGTGAGCAGGTCGGCCAGCGTCGCGGGGTCGGCGCCGAGGACGTCGGCGGCGTTGGCCGAGGCGACGACGACGGCGAGGTCGGGCTCGCTGACGGCGAGCAGCGCGCCGTGCGGCTGGATCGCGCCCGGGACCGCGATCGGCTCCTCGGCGCAGCGGGCCAGGGCCTCCTCGTCGACCCGCCGGCGGACGGGATCGGGCGCAGGCGGGGTCGGCGTCCCGGTGGAGGTCACTCCACCGACCCTACGACCCGACCTCCCCGTCGCCCCGGCCCGCGGACTCGACCACCGGCACCAGCCGCTCGAGCTCGAGCAGGTCGATGACCAGGCGGACCGCCTTGTTCTCCCGTGGGCACACCACCTGCAGCGACGTGCCGGCCTCGGCCGCCCGCCGCGCGGAGCGGACCAGCTGCCGGGCGCCCGAGGAGTCCAGGAAGGTGGTGTCGGTGAGGTCGATGACCAGCGACCGCGGCCCCGCGGCCAGCTCGGCCTCGACGCACTCGGCCAGTCGGGGGACCGTCGCGATGTCGAGCTCACCGCGTACCCTCAGCGCGGGTCGCCCGAGTCCCGCACCGCGGTGGACGGCGAACTGCACGATCGGGCTCCCTCGATGACGGAACGGACCCGAGGAGCGTAACGCGGCGTCGGAGAGGGGGCCTCGGCGTGGACATCTCCTTCACCGTGCGGCTGCCCGTCGACGTCGACAGCGTGCCGTTCGTCCGCGGCCTGTGCCGCCAGGCGCTCGACCACCTGCGCGTCGACCGGCCGGTCGTCGAGGAGACGACGCTGGCGCTCACCGAGGCCTGCGCCAACGTCGTGCAGCACGCCGGGGAGCACGCCGAGTACGAGGTGTCGGTCGCGATCGACGACCGCCTGTGCCGGATCACCGTGGTCGACGACGGCACCGGGTTCGACCGGGCCGAGGCCGAGGACCGGGCCCGCCTCGACGGTGACGGCGGCGCGGGCGTGCGGCTCATGCAGGCCCTGGTCGACTCCCTCGACTTCCGCCAGGACGCGCAGGGCCGGCACCGGGTCAGCCTGGAGAAGCGGCTGTCCGCCCGCCCGTCGCTCCGGCTGCTCGACCGCGAGTAGGCCGTCCCGGCTCAGGCGGGTGGCGCGTCCCGGTCGCCCTGCTGGGCGGGCGGGGACGTCGCCTCGACCGCGGTGAACGCCTCGACGATCTCGTAGGTGTGGCTCACCCCGGCCGGCACCACCCAGGAGTCGCCCGGGCCCAGCTCCAGCGTCTGGTCGCCGGCCCGCAGCCGGGCCCGCCCGGCGACCACGTAGCCCACCGTCTCGTAGTCGCGCGCCGTCTCCGGCTTGCCCGCGCTCTCCGGCTGCTCGTCCCACAGGCGCATCGCCACCCGGGTGCCCGCCGAGAGGTGGTGCTGTCCCATCCGGCCGGTGCCCGCGTCGGGGGCCGCGACCTTGGCGACCCGGTTGTCGCTCGTCTCGCTCACGGGGAACGGCTACCCGGGCGCGGGACGGGCAAGCGTCCCGCGCCCGGCGCGTCGCGACCGGTCAGGAGGCCGTCAGCCCCCGGACCCGCTCGATGAGGCCACCGGCGCAGGCGTCGATGAAGCCGTCGGGGTCGGGCCCGGCGTTCTGCAGCACGATGTGGTCGAACCCGGCGTCGACGTAGGGCTGCACGTGCCGCACGTGCTGGTCCTCGTCGGGGCCGCAGCTGAACTGCTGCTTGACGTCCTCGAGGCGCACCGTCGAGCTGGCGGCGTCGAAGTTGACCGGGTTGGGCAGCTCGCTCATGACCTTCCAGCCGGTCAGCGCCCAGCGGCTGGTCTCCAGCGCCTCCTGCGCGCCGGTGTCCTCGTCGGTGGCCCAGGCCAGCGGCACCTCGGCGTAGCGCGGACCGGACCCGCCGGCGTCGCGGTAGGCGCCGACCAGGTCCTCGCGCGGCTCGGTGGCGAACAGCCCGTCGCCGTGCTCGGCGGCCAGGGCCGAGGCGTTGCGCCCGCCGCTGGCGACGGCGATGACCGGCAGCTGGTCGGGCAGGTCGAAGACGCGGGCGTCCTCGAGCTGCAGGTGCTTGCCCTCGAAGGTCTGGTAGCCGCCCTGCCACAGCAGCTTGATGATCTGCAGCGCCTCGCGCAGCATCTCGTGCCGCACGTGGACCGCCGGCCAGCCCTTCCCGACGACGTGCTCGTTGAGCCGCTCGCCGGCGCCCACGCCGAGGGTGAACCGGTTGCCCGACAGCAGCTGCACGGTCGCCGCGGCCTGCGCGATGACCGCCGGGTGGTACCGGATGATCGGGCACGTCACCCCGGTGACCAGGCCGATCCGCTCGGTCCTCGCCGCCATCGCGCCCAGCAGCGACCAGGTGAAGGCGCTGTGCCCCTGGTTGTCCAGCCACGGGTGGAAGTGGTCGCTCATCTCGACGAAGTCGAACCCGGCCTCCTCGGCGCGGACCGTCTGCCGCACGATCTCGTCCGGCGGGAAGGCCTCGGTGGCGAGCTTCAGTCCGACCTGCATGTCGTGTCGTCCTCACTGTGGGGCTGCCGGGTCCGCAGCCAGGGCTGCCCGTGCCCCGCGGAACGGAAACGGCACACCGGGGTCCGCGGGCCGGCTTCCGGGTAATGCGGTCGCGCCGCGCGAGCCGAGCGCGTTGACTGCCCCGGCCCACCGATGGCACCGCGGGGACCGGGCTCCGCGCAGCAGGAAGAAAGGACCATGGAGAAGATCAGCGACCGCCTGCTCAGCTGGGCGTCGATCCTCGAGCCGGCCACCCGGGAGCAGGCCGAGCGCACCGCCTCGATGCCGTTCATCCACCCGCACCTGGCGCTCATGCCCGACGCGCACCTGGGGCTCGGGGCGACCGTCGGCTCGGTCATCCCCACCGACGGCGCGATCATCCCCGCCGCGGTCGGGGTGGACATCGGCTGCGGGATGATGGCCGTCCGCACCCAGTTCACCGGCGACGACGTCCGCGGCCGCAACCTGGCGGTGCTGCACGAGCAGATCGCGCGGGCGGTCCCGCTGTCGGCCGGCCGCTACAACCGCAAGCTGCGCGAGACGGCCGCGGCCCGGGCCGAGGAGCTGCGGGCACTGCCCGGGGTGGCGCAGGCCGACGGCGTGGCGTCCAACTGGCCGCTGCAGCTGGGGTCGCTGGGCTCGGGCAACCACTTCATCGAGGTCTCCCTCGACGAGGCCGACCGGGTGTGGCTGTTCCTGCACTCGGGCTCGCGCGGGGTGGGCAACCGGCTGGCGTCGACGCACATCCGGGTCGCGCAGGAGCGGACGCGGCAGCGGGGCGTCGACCTCCCCGACCGCGACCTCGCCTACCTCGAGGAGGGCGAGCCGGAGTTCGACGCCTACATCGAGGCGCTGCGCTGGGCGCAGCGGTTCGCCGCGCTCAACCGCGAGGAGATGATGGACCGCGTCGCCGAGCAGGTCTCGCGGTTCCTGACCGAGGAGGTCCGGCGCGAGCAGGTGGTCCAGTGCCACCACAACTACACCGAGCGCGAGACCCACCACGGCCGCGAGGTGTGGCTGTCCCGCAAGGGCGCGATCTCCGCGCGGCGCGGCCAGTGGGGGCTGATCCCGGGCTCGATGGGCGCGGCGTCCTACGTCGTCGTCGGCAGGGGCGACCCCGAGTCGCTGGAGTCGGCGCCGCACGGTGCCGGCCGGGCGTTCTCCCGGACCGCCGCGCGGAAGCAGTTCAGCCGGGCCGACCTCGACCGGCGCATGAAGGGCATCGCCTGGGGCCGCTCGGACGCGTTCCTCGACGAGCACCCCGACGCGTACAAGTCGATCGACGTCGTCATGGCCGACGCCGCGGACCTGGTGGAGATCCGGCACACGCTGTGCCAGGTGGTGAACGTCAAGGGCGACTGAGTCCTCCCCGGACGCTCGTGCTCTGCACACCCCTGTGTGCAGAGCACGAGCACGCCGGACCGCTTCCCCGGCGGTCCCCGGTGCAGGACAGTGACCCGGTGACGACGTCGATCGAGGCGGCCGGGCTCGAGCAGGTCGCGCCGGGGGTCTTCGCCTACGTGCAGCCCGACGGCAGCTGGATGATCAACAACACCGGCGTCGTGGCCGGCGACGACGGCACCGGGGTCATGGTCGACACGACCTCCACCGAGGCGCGCAACCGGGCGCTGTTCGCGGCGGTGGACGGCGTCGCCCCGGGCCGGCTGCGGGCGCTGGTGAACACCCACCACCACGGGGACCACACCTTCGGCAACTGGCTGGTGCCGGACGGGACGCCGGTGGTCGGCCACGAGCACGCGCGGGAGGACCAGCTCGCCGCGGGTCTGATCGCCGCCCAGGTGCTCACTGGGCCGGACTACGGGCACCTGGAGGTGCGCCCGCCCGACGTCACCTTCACCGGCGCGCTGACCCTGCACCTCGGGGAGCGGGCGGTCGAGCTGCACGCGGTGGGCCCGGCGCACACGCGCGGCGACGTCGTCGTCTGGCTGCCCGGCGAGCGGGTGGCCTTCGCGGGCGACGTCGCCTTCGCCGGCGGCCAGCCGTTCCTCGCCGAGGGCAGCATGGCCGGGTACCCGCGGGCGCTGGCCGCACTGCGGGCCCTGGAGCCGGACGTGCTCGTGCCCGGGCACGGCCCGGTGTGCCGCGGGGACCAGGTCCCCCGGCTGCTCGACGACCTCGCCGGCTACGCGGCCTTCGTCGACGCGACGGCGCGCGAGGGGCACGCGGCGGGGTGGTCGCCGCTGGAGACCGCGCGCCGGCACGCGGACAACCCGTACGCGGCGTGGCAGGAGTCCGAGCGGCTCGTGGGCAACCTGCACCGGGCGTACGCCGAGCTCGACGGCCGACCGCCGGGCGAGCGGCTGCCGCTGGCCGACATCTGGCCCGACATGGTCGCCTTCCACGGCGGCCCCATCGGCTGCCGGGCCTGAGGGCGTCCCCGGCGGTCACGCCGGCGCGGGGGCACCGTCCAGGCACCGCCGGGCCGCCGGGCGCATCCCGAGTCCCGCGAGGATCCCCCCGGCCCGGCGCCGGCGCTCGCGAGCGCGCTCGCGCAGCAGGCCGCCGAGCGCGGCGTTGACCGACCGGTCGGCGCGGCGCTCGAGGAACTCCGCCGTCGCCAGGTGGGTCGCTGCCCGCCGCAGTGCCTCCGCGCGCTCGAGCCGTTCCTGCGGTCCGCGGCCGGTCGGGGGCCCGTCGGTCCCGTCCGCGCCCGCCGTGCCGCCGGCCGTCATCGTGGTCGTCATCGCGTCCCTCGCCTCCGTCGGTCCCCGCATCTGTGGAGACGCCGGAAGGCGGCGGGGATGACGCGGCGCGGGGAACGAGGCGGTCAGCTGCCGGGGAAGCCCGGGCGGTCGCCGGTGCCCATCCCGCTCTCACCGGCGCGGGGCGACTGGTCGGGCGCGGCGCCCACCTCGGCGTCCTCGTCGTCGTGGACGGGGCGCTCGCCGGGCAGCACGTCGTCATCCTGCCCGGAGCGGTCGTTCGTGCCGCCGTACGGCCGTCCGGTCATCGAGCCCTCGGTCACTGCGGACCTCCTCCGCCGTGCACCGACCGGCCGGCTGGGCTCACCCCGGTCGGTGCCGGGGTGCCCGGCCGGCCGGCTGCGGAAACCGTCGCCCCGAGACGCGGTGTGCCGGTTGATCCCGGGCTCTGCCGGCTCGATCGCGCCCGCAGAGCGCCGGGAGAGCCGGCAATGGGGCGGCAACCAGCGCGAGAAGCACCGCGCCCCCCGTCCCGGAGCGGGACGGGGGGCGCGGTAGGGCGTCGGTCGGTCAGTAGGCCCGGCCGCTCGTGCCGCCCTTCTTGTTCTTGTTCTGGAAGTCGCGGACGAACTGCTTGATCTTCGCCTGGTTCTGCGGCTTCTGGAGCTCCTGCACCACCTTGGCGGCGACGCCCGAAGCCACGAGCTTCCTCAACATCCCCACGGGGTCCTCCTCCTGTCGGCTCCTGTCCCGTTGCCCCGTCAACGCGCGGGGCAACCGTGGGGATCCCGGTCTTTCACCCGTTCCACCGGTGGCGGGCCGCTGACGGGGCGTGCGGACGCACCGTTGCGTCCTTTCTCGTCCCATCCGGCGTGTCGGCACCCGACCGGGTGCTGCCGCGTGTCCAGGACCTCGGCGTGCGCGGTGGTCGCGCGGGCGTGTCCGATCCGGGAAACCAGTCAAATCCGCAGGTCCGTCCCGGGCGTGGCGCCGCGTTCCGTCGGTTGAGGGCCCCCGGACCCCTCCCTACCGTCGTCGCCGGTCCGCCAGGGTCCTTCGTCGCGCCCCGTGCGACACCTGGTGGCCACGCCGAACCGGGCGCCGGAATCAGCCGGCAGCCCGGGCCGGGGACCCACTGCAGCACTGGGGTGGAGCGCGACTCGTCGCGCCGGGCGACTCCTCCGTCCGAACCCGTCAGCTAACCCGGTAGGCGGTCGCGGAGAACAGGAGAACCGTCGTCCATGACGACTGCACGCACGTCCACCGCTCGTCGCTCGTTCCGCGGCATCGCCGTCGCGGCCATCGCCGGAGCCGGCATCGTCCTCTCGCCCCTCCCGGCCTCGGCTGCCGCGGGCGGTGGTGGTGGCACCGCGACCGGGACGGTGGCCGCCGCGCCGGCGCCCGCGCCCACCGGCGCGGCCCAGGTCGCCGTCGACACCGCGCTCGCCCAGGTCGGTGACCGGTACGTCTACGGCGCCACCGGGCCGGACTCCTTCGACTGCTCGGGCCTGACCAGCTTCGCCTACAAGGCGGCCGGCGTCTCGATCCCGCGCACGTCGAAGGCCCAGTCGACCTTCGGCACCGCGGTGGCGAAGGCCGACCTCCAGCCCGGTGACCTGGTGTTCTTCTACAGCCCGGTGTCGCACGTGGGCATGTACATCGGCAACGGCCAGATGGTCCACGCCTCGACCGCCAGCAAGCCGGTGGCCGTCGTCGACCTCGACTCGATGCCGAGCTACGCGGGCGCCCGCCGGGTCGCCTGACGCACGTCGCGGAACGGTGCCCCGGCCGGGCTCTCCGGCCGGGGCACTCTCGTGTCGTGGTGCACGAGGACGGTCCCCGGTGGCCCCGCCGCGCCGGCGCCGGACCGGTGGTGGCCGTGGGCAAGCTCGTCGCCGACCAGCTGCTGGAGCTCACTACTCCGCTGGTGGTCGGGGGCCAGCAGCGGGTGACCCGGACGACGACGGCGGGCGGGGCGCCGGCCAACGTGACGGCGAACCTGGCCCGCCGCGGCACCCCGACGCGGCTCGCGGGCTGGGCCGGCGCGGACCCGCTCGCCGACACGCTGCTCGCCGGACTGGCCGGGCGCGGGGTGGAGACGGCGGTGGTCCGCCGTGGCCGCACTCCCCTGTCGACGGTGCTCGTCCACCCCGACGGCGAGCGCACGCTGCTCACCGACCGCGGCGAGGGCGGGCTCGAGCCGGACGACGTCCGCGCCGCGTGGCTCGCCGGCGCGGCCGCCGTCCACCTCGACGGCTACGACCTGTTGCCTGGCCGTTTCCCGGACGCGCTCCGGGCAGCTGCCTCGCTCGCCCGGGACGCCGGCGTGCCGGTCACCGTCGACGTGGCGGCCGCGACGCGGATCGAGCGCCACGGGGCCGACGCGTACCGGGAGCTGCTCGTGGCGCTGCGGCCGGACGTCCTGTTCTGCAACGCCGTCGAGGCCGCGGTGCTGGGATTGGACGGCGACCGGCCCGCGTGGGCGCCGGCACTGGTCCTCGTGCACGCCGGCGCCCGGCCCACCCGAGTGCTCACCGCGGCGGGTGCGTGGCAGGTGCCGGTGGAGCCCCTGCCGGAGGGACGGCTCCGCGACACCACCGGCTGCGGGGACGCCGTCGCCGCCGGGGTGCTGGCCGGCTGGCGGACGGGGGCGCCGGTCCTGGACGCGGTCCGCGCCGGCCACGAGGTGGCCGCGGTGGTCGCGGGTGTGGTCGGGGCCCAGCCGCCGCCCTGACCGCCCGGGCTCACCGTCGACACCGGCGTCACCAACAGGTGCCTTTGTAGCGATGATGGCATCGGTCAAGGCTCTGACCTGCGGATTCAGGTTGTGCACCGCGTGCCGGTCGGCTATTGTTCGATCATGTGTTCGAGCGGGTGGGGGACCGGTGACGTCCTGGATGACGTCGCCGCGCTGGTCGCCGAGCGCAACCGGATCGATGCCGCCCTGGCCCGCCGGGTCCGCGCCGCGGAACTGTCCCAGGCGCCCGAACGGGACGGGCAGAAGAGCATGGCGTCGTGGCTGCGCGGGCACTGCCGGCTCTCCTCGGCGGCGGCGTCCCGGCTGGTCGGCAACGGCCGGGCGCTGGAGCACCTGCCGGCGCTGGCCGAGGCGCACGAGGCCGGGCTGGTGTCGGCCGAGCAGGTGGCCGAGGCCGCGCGGGTGGTCACGCCGCAGCGGCGGGCCGCGGCCGCCGCCCAGAACGTCGACCTGGCCGCGATGGACGCCGCACTGACCCAGGTCGCCCTCGACTGTCCCCACGCCGACCTGGTGCAGATCGTGCAGCGCTACCTCGACGCGCTCGACCCCGACGGGCCCGAACCCGACCCCACCGCCAGCCGGTCGCTGACGGTGTCCAAGCACGCCGACGGATCCCTCAGCGGACGCTTCCACCTGGACGCGGTGGCCGGGGAGCGGTTCCAGGCGGCGCTGGAGCCGTTCGTGCAGCGCGACCGCCCCGCCGGCGACCAGCGCACCCGGGCTCAGCGGCAGGGCGACGCGCTGGTGCAGCTGGCCGACACCAGCCTGGCGTCCGGTCAGCTGCCGGTGCTGCGCACGGTCAAGCCGCACGTCGCGGTGCGGGTCGACCTCGACGACCTGGCCGACCCCGCCACCGGGCCCGGCGCCGCCACCATGGGCTTCGGGGCGACGATCTCCGCGGCCCGGGCGCGCTGGCTGGCCTGCAACGGGGCGATCTCCCGGGTGGTGTTCGGGCCCGACGGGGTGCCGCTGGACCTGGGCCGCAGCCGGCGGCTGGTCAGCCGGCAGCTGCGGCGCGCGGTCGAACTCCGCGACGGCGGGTGCGTGTACGCCGGTTGCGACGCCCCGAGTCACTGGGCCGACGTGCACCACCTGGTGCACTGGATCGACGGCGGCGAGACCTCACTCGACAATTCGGCGCTGTTGTGCGAACGGCACCACACCCAGGTCCACCACGGCTTCCGCGTCGAGCGACAACCGGACGGCCGATGGCGCACCTGGCGCCCCGACGGCACCGAGATCACCGTCCCCGCACCGCTGGCACCCGCCGCCTGACGTCCTCGCGCGTCCCCCTCAGTGCTTGACGCCGAGGAAGCGCTCGACGCAGCCCATGCACAGACCAGTGTTGTCGTGCACCCACTCGCGGGCATTGACCTCGCGGCACATCGGGCACCAGCGGAAGGTCCGGCGCCGGCGGCGGGCGATCTCCCCGGCGGCCTCCGCGAGCACCTCCGGCTCGTACAGGACCTCCTCGGCCTGGAAGCCGCGGTCGGCCACGAACTCCCACACCAGGGCCCAGACGCCGTGCCACCGCGGCTCGGGCCGCGCGAGCGTGAAGCCGAAACCGTCCCAGCCGACCGCGACCTGGGCGGGTGCCCCGGAGACGAACCACCGCTGGTGCTCGAGGAGATCGGGACCCACAGGACTCGATACGTCGACCTCGCGCCAGCCGGCGCCCAGCGCCCGCGCCAACGCGCTGACCGACACGCCCAGCAGGGAAGCAAGCGCGGCGTCGTCCGGGGTGAGCGGCTCGGGCTCCCAGCCGTCGGGCAGGTCGACGGTCACTGCGCCATCTCGGCCAGCCGGCACATCGCGTTCACCTGCCGCAGCTGCTCCGGCGTCCGTACCGCGGCGTCGAGCAGCAGCGGGCTCATCACGACCACGGCCAGCGCCTTGGCCCGCGACACCGCCACGTTGAGCCGGTTCAGGTCGTACAGGAACGACACCCCGCGCGGCGCCTCCTCGGCCGACGTCGACGTCGTCGAGTAGACGACCACCGGCGCCTCCTGCCCCTGGAACCGGTCGACCGTCCCCACCCGCGCACCGTCGGGCAGCAGCGAGCGGATCAGCGCCACCTGGTTGTTGTACGGCGCCACCACGAGCACGTCCTCCGGCCCGATCGGCCGCTCGGCGCCCTCGTGGTCCACCCAGCCCACGCCCTGCAGCGACCGCCAGACCGCGGCCACCTCGGCCGCCTCCTCGGCGGACGACGCCGACGCCGCGACGGTGTGCGACACCGACCGCACCGCCAGCCCCGACCCCGACACCAGCCCGCCCGGCCGCACGGTGATCCGCTCGCGCAGCGGCGCCGACTCCAGCCGGCCCTCGTAGGCCAGGTCGGACACGAACGCGGTCAGCGCCGGGTGCATCCGGTAGGTCGTGTCCAGGAAGACGCCGCGGCCGACGGGCACGGTCGGGTGGCCCTCGAGCAGGTGCTCCAGCGCCGACAGCCCCGAGTCCCCGGGGTGCACCGCCTGCGTCGGCTGGGCCAGCTGCTGCGGGTCGCCGAGCAGCACCAGCGACCGCGCCGAGCGCGCCACCGCCACCGCGTTGGCCAGCGAGAACTGCCCCGCCTCGTCGACCACGAGCACGTCGACGGCCTCGGCGAGGTCCGGCTGCGTCCAGAACCACGCCGTCCCGCCGACCAGCGACACGTCGCCGTCGAGCAGCCGGGAGGCGACGTCCTTGCCGTCCTTCGACCACTCCACCCCCGGCGCGCCGCAGGCCTGGTGCTCGTCGCACTTCTGCAGCGCCGGCCGGCCCACGGCGGCCAGCACGTTGCCGATGACGGCGTGCGAGGTGGCCGTGACCCCGACCTTCTTACCGGCGTCCAGCAGCGCCCGGATCAGGTGCGACGCCGCCCGCGTCTTGCCGCTGCCGGGCGGGCCCTGCACCGCCAGCACCTCACCGTCGAGCCGCAGCCCGAGCCGGACGACGGCGTCGCCGGCCTGCTCGTCCGGCAGCCGGCGGCAGTCGGCGGGCACCCGCCGCTCGAGCAGCGCCTGGCCGAGGCAGTCGCGGCCGGCCAGCACGTCCTCCGCGGTCGCGGCGATCGCCTCGCGCAGGCCCTTGTCGTCGATCGGCCCGCCCGGACCCAGTCCGCGGGCGGCGACCGCCGGCTTCGACGTCTTGACCACCAGGCGGCCCTCGACGGCGTCGAGCGCGACGACGGTGCCCACGCTCGCCCGCGTGTCGACGTCGACGGCCGGCTTGCCCGTCTGCAGCTTCGCGTCCTGCGGCGGGAACCGGTACTCGTACAGCTTCGACCGCTTCTCCTGGCCGATCTCCACCGGCGCCGAGAGCCCGCCGAGCGCCGTCCCGTCCTCCACCAGCGCGGCGTCGTCGAGGTCGGCGCGGGCGAAGAACTCCCACCAGCCGGGGCGGGCCTCGCGGCGGTGCCACTGCACGAGGTCGCCGAGCAGGTCGTGCCCGGCCGCCTGCAGCCGCTCGACCAACGCCAGCTCGGCGGCCTCGGCCTCCGACCGCGGTGCCGGGCCGGTCGCCTCGGGGAGCATCGGCCGCGGCTGGCCGCCGTACAGCGACTCCAGCTCGGCCCGCTGCTCCTCCAGCCAGTCGTGCAGCTCGCGGGTCGAGTCGACGTCGTCCTTGTTGTAGAGCTCGATCGCCTCGAGGCGCTTCGGGTCGCGGTCGGCCAGCCACTGCTCGTAGGCGATGACGCTGCTCATGGCGTCGGCGACGTCGCCGGTGTGCTGCCGGCCGTAGAACGCCTCGACCTTCTTGATCGAGTACGAGCCCTTGCTGATCCGCATCGACTGCTTGACGACCGGATAGAGGTCGACGAACCGCTCCGCGCGCAGCAGCTGGTCGAGCTCGGCCTCGCGGACGCCGTACCGCCCGGTGAGCCGCTTGAGCGCGCTGACCTCGTAGGCGGCGTAGTGGTAGACGTGCATGCCGGGGTCGGCGCGCCAGGCGTCGAGGACGAGGTCGACCAGGTCGGCGACCATCTGCCTCTCCGCGACGGGGTCGTGCGCCCACAGCGCGGTGAAGGAGCCGTCGCGGCGCCCGATGCCGGCGAGGTACTCCAGGCCCGCGCCGTCGCCGGAGTGCGGGTCGCCCTCGAAGTCGAGGTAGAGGTCGCCGCGGCTGGGCTCGGGCAGCCGGAGCAGGCCGGTGGGTCCCGACGGCGGCAGCAGCGTGCGGGTGGGGACGCCGGTGCGGCGCTCGCGCAGCTGCTCGCGGGCCTGCTCCTGCACGCGCGTGCGGGTGGCCGCGCCGATGCGGGCGGCCCGCAGCGTCTCGGGGTCGGCGCCGGCGAGCTGCTCGAGGGTCGTGATGCCGGCGGCGCGCAAGGCCGCGCGGGTGTCGGCGCGCATGCCGGCGACGAGGGAGAGGTCGTCGGCTGCGGCCAGCTCGGCGTCGCAGCGCGGCTTCCAGGTGCACTGGCTGCAGTAGGCGACTGGGACCGGCTCGGTGGCGGGCGGGTCGGCGAGGAAGGCGGTGAGGTTGGCCCGGGCGCGGCGGGCGTAGGCGGCGACGTCGACCAGCCGCCACGGGTTGCTGACGCCGTCGCCGGTGATCACGCAGACACGGTCGGGCTGCCTGCCCTGGAGGACGGTGAGCCGCTCGGCGTAGGTGGCCATCTGCAGCAGCGCGGGCACCTTGACGCGGCGGGCCAGCTTGGCGTCGGCGACCTCGTAGGACCAGTGCCCGAGAGCCGAGGGGGTGGGCACCTTCAGGAGGAAGTCGGCCGCCCCGCCCCAGACGCCGTCGAAGAACGACGCCTGGGAGATGACGTCGACGCCGTCGCGCATGGCCTGCAGGGTCATCGCCTCCGCCTCGCGGCGGCCGGCCGCGTCGAAGCGCGCGGGGATGCGGACGACGGTCCGCCCCTCGGCCTCCAGCGCGTCGAGATAGCGCAGCTCGTGCTCGGTGCCGAGGTCGGCGATGAGCGCGGCGTGGTCGTCGGGGCCCTCGGCGAGCGGCGTGAGCCGGCCGTCGGCGACGGCGAGGTCGAGCGTCGTCACGTGCGGACAGGCCTGGTGGCGGGTCAGGTCGGTGGGGCTCAGGACCAGGGAGCCGTCGGTGCGGTACATCGAGACGGGACGGTCTCATGCGGGCGCCGGGATCGGTGCCTTCCGCGCCGGGCCGGAGGTGCCTTTGTAGCGCTAATGGCACCCGACGCAGACTGGCCGACGTGACACGGGGACTGCACCGCTCGCACCGGGTGGCCGGCGCCCTCGTCGGCTCGGCGGTGGGTGACGCGCTGGGCGCACCGTTCGAGTTCGGCCCACCAGGCGCGTTCGCGGCCCGCTTTCCGGCACCCGCCCGTGGTGCCGCGACGGAGATGTGCGGCGGCGGGTCGCTCGGGTGGGCGCCGGGCGAGTTCACCGACGACACCCAGATGGCGCTGCTGGTGGCGGCTTCCCTCGTCGAGCGCGGCGGGCTCGACGAGGCGGACCTGTTCGGGCGGTTCGCGACCTGGGCCGCGGCCGGGCCGCCGGACATCGGCAACCAGACGCGCGCCGTCCTGTCCTCCGGGTTGCCGTGGTCGTCGGCCGCGGCCGAGCACTTCGCGCGGTCCGGGCACGCGGCGGGCAACGGGTCGCTCATGCGGACGACGCCGGCGGCGATCTGGTTCTCCTGCTCGGGCACCGAGGCCACCGTCGACGCCGCCCGGCGGATCTCGGCACTGACGCACGGCGACCCGGCGGCCGGCGAGGGCTGCGCCATGTTCCACGAGCTGCTGCGGGTGGCGCTCGACGGCGGCGACCCGCTGGCCGCCGTCCCCGATGCCCTGTCGCTGGTGGCGCCGGAACACCGGGACCGGTGGGCGACCGTGCTCGCGCC
This sequence comes from Geodermatophilus sp. SYSU D00700, assembly GCF_054050255.1. Lineage (NCBI taxonomy): Bacteria > Bacillati > Actinomycetota > Actinomycetes > Geodermatophilales > Geodermatophilaceae > Geodermatophilus > Geodermatophilus sp. SYSU D00700. The sequence continues at coordinate 180,950 of NZ_JBJGZA010000003.1, forward strand.
CGACTGGTCGCCCGACCAGGCCACGGAGTCGAACGGCGCGGTGTGGCCGACGCTCGGCCAGACGCTCTGGGCGCTGCGGCGCGGGCGGGACTTCGCCGAGGTGCTGCGGCTGGTGGTCGACCTGGGCGGTGACACCGACACGGTCGCCTGCGTGGCCGGCGGGCTGGCCGGCGCGGTGTACGGGATGGGCGGCATCCCGATGCGGTGGTCCTCGCCGGTGCACGGTCGGGTGCCCGGGCACGGCGACCGGGTGTGGCGGCTGGCCGACCTGCAGCAGCTCGCCGCGGCGCTCGACGGCAGGCCGGTGCCCTCGTACGACCCCGGCGTCATCCCGCGGATCGGCCCGGTGGAGGTCCTGCCGGGGATCTGGGCGGGCAACCTCGACGGCGCGCGCTGGTCGGGCGAGGACTTCGCGGTCATCTCGCTGTGCCGGCTGGGCGAGCCGTTCCCGCATCCGAACCACCGGATGGCCTACATCGCCGACAACGAGCACAACGTCGACCTCGACGTGGTGCTCGCCGACGTCCTCGACGACCTCGCCGCGCTGCACGCGGAGGGCCACCGGGTGCTCGTGCACTGCCACGGCGGGGCGTCACGCACCGGGCTGGTGCTGCGCGGCTGGCTGGTGCGCGAGCGGGGGATGTCGGTCGAGGAGGCGACGGCGCACGTCGCCGAGCGCTGGCCGCACCTGGGGCTGTGGAACGACAGCTTCACCGCGGCGCTGGAGCGGCTGGCCGCCTCTCGCGGCTGACCGCGTCCCGCGTCGCCCCATCGGGCGAATCGCGCAGGCGACTGCCGGTCCGGTAGCGATACTCCGTCGGCTCGAACCACCGAGGAGAGGACCGCGCGGATGCACCAGCCGGCAGATGAGGGCCGGTACGGAGAACGCCAGCCCCCGCCCGGCAGCCTCCCTCCGCCGCGGGGTGCACCCGGCCCGCCGGCATGGGGACCCGCGCCGGGGAGCGCGGGCGGGCCACCGGCGTGGGGTCCGCCGCCCGGGCCTCCGATGGGTCCGCCGGGTCCGCCGCCGGGCTGGGGGCCGCCGCCTCCGCCGCCTTCCGGAGGCCCGCCGCCCGGGCCGCAGTACTCCGTCCTGGGGATCATCGCCGTCGTCGTGGTGCTGTTCGTCCTCGTCCTGGCCGTCATCGTGGACGCCACGTCCACCGTCGAGTCGTCCGAGGCGTCGGATCCCGCGACGGCCCCTCCCCTGGCCTCGACCGCCGTGCCCAGCGCGGGCACGCCCGAGCCGGCGCCGGAGCCTCCCGGATTCGGGGACGGCACCTACCTGGTCGGCACCGACATCCAGCCGGGGCTGTACCGGGCCGACGGCACCTCCGGCTGCTACTGGGAGCGGTTGAGCGACGTGACGGGCGACTTCGACGCGATCCTCGCCAACGACAACCCGTCCGGGCAGTCCTACGTCGAGATCCTCCCGACCGACGTGGCGTTCTCGACCGACGAGTGTGGTCGGTGGACACCGGCCACCGCCGGCGGTCCTGATGTCAGCAACGGGTTCGGCGACGGGACCTACCTGGTCGCCTCGGACATCCAGCCGGGCACGTACGTGTCCACCGGCGGCTCGGGGTGCTACTGGGAGCGGCTGAGCAACCTGACCGGTGACTTCGAGGCCATCCTCGCCAACGACAACCCGTCCGGGCAGACCTACGTCGAGATCCTGCCCGGTGACGTCGCCTTCTCCACCAACGAATGCGGGACCTGGAGCCGCGTCGGCTGAGCGCGAGCGGCGTGTCGGCCGGCCGCAGGAGGCTCCTGCTGCAGAATAGATGCGCTAGCGCATCATTTCCGCGACGCAGGAGGTGTCATGCTGACGGTCGACCAGGCCGCGGTCCGACTGGGGGTCAGTTCCCAGGAGGTGCGACGCCTGGTCCGCGTCGGGACGCTGCCCGCGCAGCGGGTAGGGCGCACCCTGGTGCTCCCCGAGGACGCGGTCGACGAGCGCGCACGGCTGCCGGTCGCCGCGGGACGCGTCCTGTCCCCGCCGACCGCGTGGGCCACGTTGTGGGAGCTGTCCGGGGAGAACGCGTCCTGGCTGGACCGGTCGGGCCGGTCCCGGGTGAGCACGCGGCTGCGGACGTCGGGCCCCGAGGAACTGGTCGCCGCCACCCGCGCTCGCGCCGACCGGCTCGGCCTGCGGGTCCTGCCGCCCTACCGCGATCGGGTACTGGCCACTGACGGCGTCGTCGTCTCCGGCATCACGGCGGCCGAGGCGGTGGGGGCCGACATCGTCACCTCCGACGCCCCGGCCGAGTTCTACTGCAGCGCCGAGACGCTCGACGCCCTCCGTCGCGACCTGGGCCTGTCCGACCGGGGTGAGCCGAACCTCGTCGTCCGGGTTCCGCGGTTCCCCGACCTGCCCTTGGCCGGCCTGGGCCACATGCCGGCAGCCGTCGTCGCCGTCGACCTGGCCGAGTCGGCCGACGTCCGCACCCGGCGCGCGGGGCTGGACCTGCTCGGCGCGGCCCTGGCCGCTGTCCGCGGGTGAGCACGCCCGCGCTCGTCGCGCTACCGCCGCTCACCGGAGCGCTCGACCGGCTGTGGGACCTCGTCCTCGACCTGGCCGGCCGGCTGGACCCGTCGGGCTGGGTCCTCGTGGGCGGCCAGATGGTGATGCTGCACGGACTGGCGGCCGGGCGGACGCCCACGCGAGCCAGCCAGGACGTCGACGTCCTGGCCGATCTGCTCACCGACCCAGCGGGACTGAGCCGGTGCGTGCAGGCGGTGCGGCAGTTGGACCTGCAGCCCCAGCCCGACAGCGCCGGCAAGGTGTACCGCTTCCGCCGGGCGAAGGACGGTGCCGTCGTCGACGTGCTGGCACCCGACCACTCCCCGCCGCGGTGGCCGCTGCGCACGGCGGCGGGCGGGGAGACGATCCGCGTCGAGGGCGGTCACCAGGCGCTGGAACGAGCCATCCGACTGACCGTCGCCAAGGGAGACAGGTCGGCGGTCGTCCCGGTGCCGGACCTCCTCGGCGCGCTGGTGCTCAAGGCGGCTGCGTGGACGAGCGACAACCGCGACCGGAGCCGGCACAGCGGCGACGCCGCCTTCCTCGCCAGCCTGATCACCGATCCGCTGGCCGAACGGACCCGCTTCGCCGGCAGCGACCGCAAGCGGCTCCGGCGCCTCCATGCGGTGCTCGGCGATCCCGAGGCTCCCGAGTGGCGAGCGCTCGGCGACGCGGCCGACGACGGCTACGCCACCTGGCGGCTGCTGCTCGGCTGAGGCCGCCCGTCGCGATGCCGGCCCTTGTTAGCGTCGCGGCATGGCTGTCGACCCGCGTGGCGCCGACCTCAAGCGGTACCTCCAGGAGGACCCGGGCGGGCCGGTGGTGATGCTCAACCTGCTCCGGTTCGCCGAGGGCGGCCGCGAGTCCTACGACCGATACGCCGCGGCGCTGTCGGAGACCTTCCTCCCCCGCTACGGCGGTGAGGTGCTCTACGCCGGCGACGGCGGCACCCCGCTCGTGGCCGAGCAGGGCCAGGACTGGGACGCCGTGCTCCTCGTCCGCTACCCCTCCCGCGAGGCGTTCAGCCGCATGGTGGCCGATCCCGAGTACCAGCAGGTCACGCACTGGCGCACCGAGGCGCTGACCGAGGCGGTGCTGCAGCCGACCACCGCCTGGGCGCGCGGCTGACCCCGTCGCCGAGGCGGCCACGACCCTGCCGGAGGCATCGGCCCCGGCCCTAAGGTCGAGGCATGCGGAGGCCGGTCACGCAGGACGACCTCGACGCGCTGTACTCCCCCGGCCAGACCCCCGAGAGGAGCCGCGCGGTGGCGCGGAAGCTGGAGGCGTGGGCGGCCGAGGGCACGCGGCCCGGCGACGAGGTGAACGCCGCCCAGTTGCTCGTGATGGCCGGGGAACAGCTCGTCCGGGTGGGCGACGCTCCGGAGGCCGTGCGGGTGTTCCGCCGCGCCGTCGCAACAGGGGAGCCGGTCGAGCCCGACGTCCGCTGCTACCTGCACAACGCCCTGCTCAAGACAGGGGACGTCGACGCCGCCCGCGCGCTGGCGGAGCAGGTACGCCGGGAGCGCCCGGCCGACGCCGACGTCTACCTCCTCATCGGCGAGGACCACGAGCTCCACGGCGACCTGCGCGAGGCCCACCGCTGGCTGACGCTGGGCGTCCGCCGGGCCCTGGGGGACGTCGAGGACGCGTCCGAGGCGGATGCCTACGGAGCAGCCAGCGAGGCCGCCCACCTGCTGGCGGCCCGGCGGCGGGTCCGCCGGGCGCTGGGCATGGCGCCCGACGAGTGGGACGAGCTGGTCCCCGAGCCACCGGACCTCGACGACCTGCCCGACTGAGGGTCAGTCCGTCCGCACGAGCTCGCTCGGCGTCACGCCGTCACACCGGCACCCGGTTGGCCGGGCGCCGCGACGGGCGGATGGTGCGCGCGGCGGAGCGGGCCAGGCGGATGGGGCCGGTGTCCCACAGCGGCCGGCCAGGCTCCTCGACCGGCGGCGCGGGCCGCGGCGCCGGCGGGCGGGCGGCCTCCTCGGCGTCGGCCTGCGCCTGGGCGAGCGTGGCGAGGTGGCGGGCGCGGATGGCCGCCTTCTGCCGGTCGAGGCGCTCCTGCTCGGCCATGACCAGCAGCTCCTCCTTGGCCTCGGCCACGGTCCGCCGCGACTGCTGCTGCAGCTCCTCGATCTCGACGTCGCCGCCGTCGCGCAGCGCGGCCAGCCGGTCGTAGGCGGTCGGCGGGCCGAAGTTGAGCAGCACCTTCATGAGCACCGGCAGGATCTCGACGCACATGAACAGCAGCGACAGCATGAACTTGGCCGCGGCCAGGGTGGCGTTGCGGTCGCTGAGCCGGTCGAGCGCCTCGAGCCGCAGCAGGATGCCGCCGGAGCCCTCGTTGGTGGCGTCGAACGCGGCCTGGAGCCGGTCGAGCTCCGCCGTCAGCCGGGCCAGCTCGGCCGAGTCGGTGGCGAGCGCCGCGGCGGCGAGGTCGGCGCTGCGCGACTCGGCGTCGGCGGCGGCGTCGGTGGCGGCGTCCAGCTCCGCCCGGGCCGAGGCGACGACGGCGACCTGCGCGTCGGCGGCGGCGCGGGCCTGCACGTAGGCGGTGCCGGTGCCCGCCTCGCCGGTGCCGCAGGTGCCGTCGAGCTCGCACTGGGCGCGCGCCTCGAGGTCGCGCTGGGTGGCCAGGGCGGCGTCGTAGGCCTGCTGCCGGGCGGTCAGGTCGGCCTGGACGGCGGCCAGCGCGAGGTCGGCCTGCCCACCGGTGGCGACGACGTCCTGCGCGACCGCGACCCGCTCCTGGAGCTCGTCCAGGCCGGCGAAACGCGCGTCGGCCTCCAGCGACTCCCGGTAGGCGTCGGCGGCCTCGGCCTGCATGACGGTGATCTCGGCGTCGATCTCCTTGTGGAACACCTGCAGCGTCAGCGGGGTGGCGACGACGACGCCGAGCACCAGCGCGAGTCCGACCCGCGGGACGGCGAGGGCGAGGTTGCGGGCGAGCGAGGCGTCGTGCGCCATGCCGACCAGCAGCATCCGGTCGAGGTTGACCACGACGGCGCCCCAGCCCAGGCCGAGCACGAGCGCGAACGGCCACCACACGCCGAGGGCCATGTGCAGCGCGAACGCCGCCGAGGCGACGGCGAGCCCACCGGTGCTGAGCAGGACGCCGCCGAGCGCGGCGAACCGCGGCCGCGCGCCGGGCGCCGCCTCGAGCAGGTCGGGCCGCGCGCCACCGAGAACCGCCAGGCGGTCCTGGAGCCGTCGTCGTCCAGCCATGCGAGAGCACTCCCCGGCGACGGGGGTCGAACCGCCGCTCCCCTGCCCCATCGGCAGCCCGGCGGCCGGCCGCGACCTCCTCGTCACACCTGCCCCACGCCGCGGGACGGACCGGTCCCGCCAGCAGGTGCCGGTCAGCCGCCGGGGGTGCGGAAACGGCACCGCGGGCCGGACGCTGCGGCGAGCCGGCGGTCGAGGGTCCACAGGGCGGCGTCGAGCTCCTCGGCCAGCGCGACGTAGGCGGCGTCGTAGGCGGTGACGGTCGGGCGCAGCGCCCAGACCCGGTCACCCAGCGGCTCGTAGGGGAAGACCGTCACCGGCAGCTGCACGAGGTCGCGGTGGGCCAGCGCAGCCGCGTCGCGCCCGAGACGCTGGGCCAGCACCGCCCGCCGGAGCACGTTCGCCACCTCGACGAACAGGTGCGCCGGCGCCACGAGCGTCTCCCCGCGCAGGCCGTCGCGGGCCCAGGTCCCGTCCGCGCCGTCGTCGACGAGCGCGGCGACCACCACGGAGGAGTCGACGACGGCCGTCACCGGCGGTCGTCGTCGCGGAGCTCGAGGATCTCCCCGGCGGCCAGCCGGCTCCCGGTCGCCCGGATCCGGTGCTCGACGCGGTCCCACAGGTCGACGGGGCTCGGCCGCCGCGCCAGCTCGTTCAGCTGCGCGCGGACGTACTCCTGCAGCGACTGACCCGCCCGGGCGGCTCGGGCGGCGAGCTCGTCGCGTGTCTCGTCCGGGACGTCGCGGATGGTCATCGACACGGGCACACATGCAGACTAGCAGCGCAGACATCGAAGTGCTGCCAGTAGTACCACTGCGCATACCGATCCGGTACCATGGCGCGGTGAGTACCCAGATCGCCGTTCGCCTGCCCGAGGAGCTCGTGGCGTTCATCGACCAACTGGTGTCCGAGGGCCGAGCTCCGTCCCGTGCCGCGGTGGTCGGTCAGGCGCTCCGACGCGAGCAGCGTCGTCAGATCGCGGCTCGCGATGCGGCCATCCTGGCCACGGAGCCCGGAGCTGACGACCTGGACGACCTCGCCGAGTACGCCGCCCGGACGCCGCTCGACGACCTCGACTGATGCGTCCCATCCACCTGGCTCGTCTCGACAAGACCCGCCCCGTCCTCGTGCTGACCCGCGAGCTGGTGCGCCCACACCTGTCACGGGTCACCGTCGCTCCGATCACGAGCAGGATCCGTGGGTTGTCGACCGAGGTCTCCGTGGGCCCGGCCGATGGCCTCGACCACCCGAGCGTCGTCAGCTGCGACAGCGTGATCACGGTGCCGACATCGGCGCTGGGTCGACAGATCGGCCGGCTGCGACCGGAGCAGGAGCCTGCTCTCACCGCCGCTCTGCACGCCGCCTTCGACCTCGAGGACCTCCCCGCTCCTCGCTGAGCCGAGGACCCCGACGGCCTCGTGGACGCCGATCGGGGGCGGACCACCACGGCCGACGACATCCCGGATCCGAGGTCGGACGCCGATGCCTTCGCCGCCTCCCGGGGATGCTGCCGAGCTGAGGGCGGGATGCGCTCCTCGTCCGGCCCGAGCACCGCTGAGCGGCGCTCGCCGGTGCTTCGATGTCGGCATGACCTGCGCCGAGGGGCTCCCGCGCGTCGTCAGCGCGAGCCGGGAGATCGGCGCGAGTGCGGACCGCATCTTCGAGCTCATCGCCGACCCGGCCCAGCAACCGCGCTGGGACGGCAACGACAACCTGGCCGAGGCGGCCGGCGGCCAGCGCGTCCGGGCCGTGGGTGACGTGTTCACCACGACGCTCACCCGAGGCAACGTGCGGGAGAACCACGTGGTCGAGTTCGAGGAGGGCCGGCGCATCGCGTGGCGGCCGGCGGAGCCGGGTCAGGCACCGCCGGGACACCTCTGGCGGTGGGAGCTGGAACCGATCGACGCGACGCGGACGCTGGTCACGCACACGTACGACTGGTCCCGGCTGACCGACGAGCAGCGTCTCCCGCGTGCGCGGGCGACCACGCTCGACCGGCTGCGCACCTCGATCGACCGGCTGGCCGCCCTCGCCGAAGGTGGGTGACGTCTCCACACCCGTCGACCCATGACGGCGTCGCGGTGTGGCGTGGTCGCCGCGCCGCGCTACGACACAGGCACGTCGTCCGGCACGCCCGGCCGGAAGGTCCGGTCGGCAAAGGCGCCCACCGCTCGAGTGGCGACCACGTCGAACCCCCCGCCGATGACGCCGCCGACCACGGGGACGCCCTTAGCAAGCGTCAGGGCAGCCCTCTTCGTCCCGAACTTCGCGACCAGCGCGAACCCGGCACGCTTGTTGATCTCCCGGATCACCGTGACCGGGATCCGCTTGATCAGCGCCGTGCTCATCTTGGTCCCGACGGTCACGCCGGCACGCTTGAGGACCTCCGTCCCCGCGTTGCCGAGCAGGCACAACAGGACGGCCGACCGCATCTGCTCGCCGTTCAGGTCGTGCCCGTGGACGGCGGCGATCGACGCCGCCAAGTGGGCCTGGACGAGGTAGGAGGCCCCCACGTTGGCGGGCAGGGCGACGGGCAGCGTGACGAGACCACCGACGTTGGTCACGAAGCCCTGGGCGCCGGCCAGCGCGCAGTGGTTGCGGACGAGCGCACTCACGGCCTGCTCCGGCGTGCGACCCTCGAGCGCCTCACGGGCGGACTCGGCCGCGGGCTTGAACGGTCCGAAGCCGTCGATCCCGGTCCGCAGCAGCCGCTCGACGAGCTCCTGCCCCGCCCTGGCCACGACCGACTGCTCGTCGAGGTCGTCGACGTCGGCCGGGGGCTGCTGCTCGCCCTTCCTGAGGAAGCCGGGGACGCCGGCCCACGACGTCCACCCGGACGGTTCGTCCCTCGTGGCGACCGCGGTCGGGCCCGACCCGGTGGCCGGACCGGTCAGCTCGACGTCGGCCGTGTAGGCGGCGTGGTCGCTCAGGTTGCTGCCGTCGGACCGGGTGAGGCGGTGCGTCTCCGCCGAGGCGGCGGTGAAGTGCTCGCTGACGGCGAGGTGGTCGATCGAGCGCATGTGACCGTTGCGGTGTTCGGCGTCCACGGTGAGCGCGACCAGCCCGAGCGACGCGAACGCCGACTGCAGCGCGGTCATGCCCTCCACCGTGCCCCCGTAGACCGGGCGCCGGAGTGCCTGGTTGAAGTCCCCGCCCCACACGAGCGGCTCGTCCTCACGGCGTTCGGTGCGGATGCGCTCGACGTGGTGCTGCAGCACGGAGTGGAACTGCGCGATCTGGCCCTCCGGGAGGCCGTACCAGTACTGCTCCGCGCCTCTCCACGGCAGGACCGAGCAGGCGACCAGGACGTCCCGACCGTCGACCTGCACCCGGGCCAGCACGAGGCCCTCCTCGCCGGGGTGCTCGCCCTGGGACGGGAGCGTGGTCAGCGGCAGCGACGTCTCGACGCCGGCCCAGCGCTTCGGCGCGTCCGGGTCGAAGCTGCGCGGACGCGACACGGCGAAGGTCCCGCCTCGCGGGTCCCAGTCCCGGTGCACCTCCGTGAGCAGCCACAGATCGGCCTTCAGCTCGTCGAGCCGGGCGGCGACCTCCTGCCCCTTCTCCGACGTCGAACTGGGGCAGCGATCCAGGTTCCAGGTGCCGATGCGCACGGTGCTCCTCACGGACGGGTCGAGGTCCGGGACACCTTGACCCCTCGCAGTTCCGGAACAGCGGCACCACGCGAGCAGCGAGCCCTGCACGTGCACCACGAGGCCCGGGAGTCACGCGCCGCAACACCAGGTCGGGGCGGCCGGCGCGGGTCCCACTCGGGCTCAAGTGCCGGTCAAGAAGCGCGGCCGAGCCTGGGTGCGACCGCCCACCGCACCCAGGAGCCCGCCATGCGCTCACCCCGACCCGTCGCCGTCGCGCTGCTCGGCACCGCCGTCCTCGCGGCCGGCTGCTCGTCCGCCGTCGCCGGCGCCGCCCGGGTCGAGCCGACGGCCGCGGGCCCGTTCACCGAGGAGGTCGGCCGGGTCGACGTCGACGCCGCAACCGACGACCTGCTGCAGGTCCTCGACCTCGCCGCGGCCCCCGACGGCGGCTTCGTCGCGCTGCTCACCAGCGAGGACCCCACCCTCCCGGCCAGCGCCCTCCTCGAGCTCGTCCCCGGCGACGGCGGCCTCACCGCGGGCGCCGTGACCGAGGGCCCGCCCCTCGTGAGCGACGGCGAGGTGTGGGTCGCTCCCGACGGCACGATGGTCGCGATGGCGCCGGTCCTGCTGCACCCCGGCGACCCCGGCTGGGCCGCCGACCCCTACGGCTCGGACCTCGTCCTGACCGTGCTCGAGCCCGGCGCCGACGAGCCGCGGGTCGTCCCCGTCGCGGCCGACCCGGAGCTCGGCACGCCCGACCTCGGCACCGCCGTCCTCTCCCCCGACGGCACCACGCTGTCCGCGGTCCTGCAGTGGCGCGTCCACGGCGTCTTCACCAGCCGCCTGGCGACGGTCGACGTCGCCACCGGGGAGATCCTCGCCAGCGCGCCGCTGCGGGCCGACGCCGGCGGCTGGGCGACCGAGGTGGCGATCGCGCCGCACCCTGACGGCGGGCTGGCGGCCCTCACCACCGTGCGCAACCACGAGGACGGCGACGCCGACGACGTCGTCCTCGCGCGGTACGACACCGACCTGCAGCCCGTCGGCGAGCCGGTGGTGCTGGTCGGCGAGGAGGTGGGCACCGGCCATGCGCTCGCGGTGCTGACCGACGGGACCGTGCTCGCCTCGGTCTACGCCGGCGGGTACGAGACCGGCCGGGCCCTCCTGCTCACCGTGCGGAACGACGCCGTCGTGGCGAGCACGGTCCTGCCCGGCCCGGCGCCGGACCTCGCCGTCGAGCCGGGCGGGGGGCACGTGTACCTGTCCCACGGGCGCCCGCAGAGCCCCGTCGGCGTGGCCACGGTGGACCTCGCCACCGGGCAGGTCGTCGCCGACGTACCGGTGTGCGCGGACGGGACCCCGGCGCCGGTCGCCCTCGCCGCGGACGGCCGGACCCTCGCCTCCGCCGCCGGCTGCTGGGACGAGCACGACCACCTGGACCCCGCCGTCCTGGTCGGCTGAAGCGGGGTCCACGTGATCGCCAAGTGGGCGGCAAGCCGCGCGGCCGAGGGTGCGGAGGACCCCACAGCCCAGGAGGCCCCCGCATGCGCCCGACCCGGCTCGGCACCGCCGCGCTGCTCAGCTCCGTCCTCGTGGCGGGCTGCTCGTCCACCGTCGCCGGCTCCGCGCTGCCGGCCGGCGCCGGGCCGTTCACCGAGGTCCTCGACCGGATCGACCTCGCCGACGTCGACGACCAGCTCGACCTCTACGACGTCGCCGCGACCCCCGACGGCTCCTTCGTCGCCCTGCTCACCGGCAATCTGGGCACCGCCCACCGCCAGGGCGGCGCGCTGGTCGAGCTGGTCCCCGGCGAGGACGGCCTGACCGTGGGCGCCGTCGTCGAGGGCGCGCCCTACGCCGGGGACGGTGCCGGCGGCGAGCTGTACGTCGCCGACGACGGCACCGTCGTCGCGGTGGGCCCCGTGCTCGCCGGTGACGGCAGCGACGACGAGGACCGGGACCTCGCGCTCACCGTCCTCGAGCCCGGCGCCGGGCGGGCCGACGTCGTCCGCGTCGCCGCCGATCCCGACCTCGGCACGCCCGACGAGGCCACCGGCGCCCTCTCCCCCGACGGCGGCACCTTCTACGCGAGCCTGCGGTGGGAGACCCGGGAGGACACGTACGTCAACCGCGTCGCCGCGATCGACGTCGCCACCGGCGCGGTGCTGGCGGGCGACCAGGTGCGCGTGCCGACCGACAGCGTGGCGGTGGTCGACGAGATGGTGGTGCTGCCCGACGGCGGGGTGCTGGCGCTCGTGCAGAACACCAGCGACAGCGCGGGCGAGGTGTCCGGCGCGCAGCTGGTCGAGTACGACGCCGAGATGGAGCTGGTCGGCGAGCCGGTCGAGGTGGTGCCCGACGCGTCCTACGACCTCGGCTACACCCTCGACGTCCTCCCCGACGGCACCGCGGTGGTCACCGTCGTCGTCGGGGACGACGGCGACGACTTCCGCCTGGTGACCGTCCGGGACGGCGCGGTGCAGGACAGCGCCGCGATCCCGGGCAAGCCGTGGGACGTCGCCGTCGACGCCGCCGGGCGCCACGCGTACGTGAACCACACGCGGGCGGAGAACGGGGGCGCCGTCGCCACGGTCGACCTGGCGACCGGCGAGGTGGTCGCCGGCGTCGTGCTCTGCGAGGAGCTCGGCACCGGGTCCGACCTCGCGCTGGCCGCCGACGGCAGCAGCCTGGCCGCGAGCGCCGCCTGCCCCGGAGTGGACTCCGGGAGCCCGCTGTACCTGCTCGGCTGACAGCCCGGCGCGGAGTGATCCGCAAGGGGCCCGCAAGCGCGCCCGCCCAGTGTTGCCCGCACCAGCCCCCGCACCCCAGGAGCACCGACCCATGCGCCCGTCCCGGCTCCGCGCCACCCTGCTCGGTTCCGCCGTCCTCGTGGTCGGCTGCTCGTCCGCCGTCGCCGGCACCGCCGCGCCGACCGGCGGCGGACCGCTGACCGAGGAGGTCGGGCGGGTGCAGGTCGACGCCCAGGTGGAGCGCGACGTGCGCCTCACCGACATCGCCGCGACGCCCGACGGCGGCTTCGTCGCCCTGCTCACCGGCGATCTGGGCGCCCCGCCGCGCAGCCTGCTCGTCGAGCTCGTCCCCGGCGACGGCGGCCTGACCGTAGGCCGCACGATCCAGGGCGCGCCGTTCGCCGACCTCGGCGAGGTGCACGTGGCGCCCGACGGCACGGTGGTCGCCCTGGCACCCGTGCTGCCCGAGCGCGGCGACCCCGGCAGCGGCGACGTCGGCCGCGAGCAGGACCTCGCCCTGGCGATCCTGCCGCCGGGCGCCGACCGGCCGGAGGTGGTGCGCGTCGCGGCCGACGCCGAGCTCGGCACGCCCGACACCGGCACCGGCGTCCTCTCCCCCGACGGCGCCACGCTGTCCGCGAGCCTGCAGTGGTACGTCGACGGGGGCACGGTCAACCGGCTGGCCACGGTCGACGTCGCCACCGGGGAGGTGCTCGCGTCGGCCGAGCTGCAGGTGGAGACGCCCGGGCAGGCGGTGGCGCGGGACGTCGCGCTGCGCCCGGACGGCGGGCTGGCGGCGCTGGTGAGCGTCGACCGCGACGCCGAGGGGAGCGTGGACGGCGTCGTGCTGGCCTCGTACGACGCGGACCTGCGGCCGGTCGGCGCGCCGGTGGAGCTGGTCGAGCCGGACGACAGCGCCGGCTACGCGCTGCAGGTGCTGTCCGACGGGGCCGTGCTGGTGTCGGTGATCGCCGGTGACCGGGAGACCGGGACGGCGCAGCTGGTGACGGTGCGGGACGGCGTCGTCGAGCCGACCACGACGCTGCCCGGGCCGGCGATCGACCTGGTGGTCGGGCCCAGCGAGGAGCACGTGTACGTGCAGCACGACACGGCGGAGGACGGGGTGGCCCTGTCGACCGTGGACCTCGCCACCGGCGAGACGGTCGCGGAGGTGCCGCTGTGCGACGACGGCATCGCGGCGCCGGTCGCGCTGTCCGCCGACGGCAGCGCGCTGGCCGCCGGCGTGGCGTGTCTCGACGGGCGGGAGTACCAGGACCTCGCCGTCCTGCTCGGCTGAGCCGCCGGTGCCCGGGCGGGTCAGGACGCCAGCAGCCGGTGGACCTGCTGGATGGCGATCGAGCCCTCCCCGACCGCGGAGGCCACGCGCTTCACCGACCCGTGCCGCACGTCCCCGGCGGCGAGCACGCCCGGGATGCTCGTCTCCAGGGGGAACGGACGCCGCCCGAACGCCCGGACGGCGTCGTCGCTGAGGTCCCCGCCGGTCAGGACGAAGCCGCCGTCGTCCTGCTCGATCGTCGGCGGCAGCCACTCCGTGTGCGGGATGGCGCCGATCATCAGGAAGAGGGCGGCGGCGCCGACCTTGCGCTCCTCGCCGCTCCTCCGGTCGCGCAGCACCAGGTGCTCCAGCTGCCCGCCACCCCCGCCGTCGACGACCTCGGTGCCGGTCCGGACGTCGATGTTCGGCGTCTCCTCGATCTGGCGGACCAGGTAGCGCGACATCCCGGCGTCGAGGGACGCCGCCCGCACCACGAGGGTCACGCAGCGGGCGTAGCGGGCCAGGTGGACGGCGGCCTGTCCGGCGGAGTTCGCGCCCCCGACGACGAAGACGTCCCTGCCCGCGACGCGCGGTGCCTCCGAGGCGGCGGCGCCGTAGTACACCCCGGCGCCGCGGAGCGCCTCGAGGGGCTCGACGCCGAGCCGGCGGTAGCTCGCCCCGGTCGACAGGACGACCGCGCGGGCGACCACGACCCCGCCGGTGTTCAACCGGACGACGACGCCGTCGCGCTCGGCCTCCAGGCGCGTGGCGCGCTGCATGAACGCGAAGCGGGCGCCGAAGACCCACGCCTGCTGGTAGGCCCGGCGGGCGAGGTCCGCGCCGCTGATGCCGCGGGGGAAGCCGAGGTAGTTGCGGATCGCCGAGCTCGACGTGGCCTGCCCACCGAGGCCGCCGGAGTCGATGACCAGCGTGCGCAGCCCCTCGGAGGCGCCGTAGACGGCCGCGGACAGGCCGGCGGGCCCGCCGCCGACGACCACGAGGTCGTACTCCGTGCGGTCGGGGGTGACCGCGGTGCCCGACGCCCGCGCGATGTCCACGTCGCTGGGGTCCTCGAGGATGCTCCCGTTGGGCATGACCATGAGCGGGAACCGCCGCTCCCCCGCCTCCGCGAGGCGGGCGCGTCCCTCCTCCGAGCCGGCGAGCAGGAACCGGTGCGGCATGGCGCAGCGCTCGAGGACCTCGCGCATCTCGTAGGCCCGGCCCGACCAGCTCTCCCCGATGACGTCGATGGTGTACGGGGTCCGTCGCTGCGAGTCGGCCCAGCGCAGCAGGAAGCTCGACATCGCCTGGTGGAACTGCTCGTCCGGCGGCTCCGCGGGCCGGAGGGCGTAGTGGTCCATGCGGCCGCCGGCGATGGCCTCGAAGATCGCGTCGCCGGCGTCCGGGGTGCCCAGGCGGCCGTAGCCGATGAGCAGGACGCGCTGGGCGTGCGGGAAGAGGGAGCGCACCTGCGCCAGCAGGTCGGTCCCGGGTGCGCCGGCCAGCCGCTCCCCCGCCAGGACCAGGGCGACCTGCTCGCCGGCGGCCGCGAACTCCTCCAGCCTGCCGAGCGCCTCGCGCGGCGAGTCCAGGCAGCAGATGCGGTAGTCGCGCTGGTACCGGTTGCGCAGCTCCCGCTCGACGTCGCGGAGCAGGGCGGGGGCGTCGTCGACCGCGACGATCAGCGGGGCGCTCACGTCGTGCTCCCACACATGTGCCCGAACGGTAGGAGCGGGCGCTCGTTGGGACCAGGCTCGAAGGTCCCTGGTGACGCTGCAGGTCGTCCCGCTCGACCGAACGTCACGGTGGATGCAGGATCGGGCATGGGCTCGACCGGCGACCGTCCGATCCTGCTGCTCGACGTCGACGGCGTGCTCAACACGCCCCGCCGGGAGCTGCCCGAGGGCTGGCGGCGGGGCACGTTCAACGGCTACGTGCTGTCGTGGGACCCGACGGTGACGGCGCGGCTGCGGGAGCTGCACGAGTCGGGCCGGGTGGAGATCCAGTGGCTGACCACCTGGACCACCGACGCCGACCGGCTGCTGGCCGAGCCGATGGGCCTGCCGCGGGGGCTGCGGACCCACGCGCGCGGCGACTCCGCGCCGACCGGGTTCCTCGGCGTGTTCGGCGGCGCGTCGGGCTGGTGGAAGCTGGAGATCGCCCGCGAGGTCGCATCGTCGGAGCCGGACCGGCGGATCGTGTGGATCGACGACGACCTCGCCGAGCAGGCCGAGGACACCGGCGACTGGCTGGCCGCGAACCCGCACGTGCTGGTGGTCGCGCCGGACCTCTACGTCGGGCTCACTCACGAGCAACTGGACGAGATCGAGGCATGGCTGTGAAACCCCGGCGCCGTCCTGCTCACGGCGACGATCAGGCCGGCTGCTCCTCCGGCCGCCCGTGCCGGACGACGACGGTCGGCGCCCCCGCCGGGAAGTAGGCCTCCCGGCGCCGCGCCAGCCGCTCGAGCTCCCAGGTCCACGGCACGCGCGCTGCCTTGCGCGTGTTGTGGCGCGGGCACAGTGCCTGCCCGTTCGCGACGCTGGTCGACCCGCCGCGGCTGTGCGGGTGCACGTGGTCGGCCTGCAGGTCTTCCGTGGCCTGGCACCGACCGCCGAGCCAGGAGTGGTGCTCGCAGCGGTGACCGGCGCGCTCCAGAATCACCCGCTTGTCCGCTCGCACGAAGCACCGCTGCGGGTCACGACGGCGCCGCCCGTAGACGAGGCCCGGAATCCTGCGGACCACGGCGTTCAGGAACACCAGGCCCACCAGCGCACCGAGCCACGGCTCCGCCGCGAGGTAGTGCAGCAGGCTGACGAGCACGCCATCGACGACGTCCGCCGGTTCGACCGGCGTGGACGTGGACGGCGCGGTCACCCTGTAGACGTCGGGAGCCCCATCGGCAGCCTTGAGCGACGCGCCGGAGGTTCACCCGGCTGTGGGGATCCCGATCGGCGATAGTCAGCAGCCGTGGCAGCTCTCGATGTCCAGGACCGGGAGACCCTCGACCGGCTGGCGTCGCTGCGCCAGCACCAGCAGGACGGCCGCCGCTCCCCGCACAAGCCGCTGCTCGTCCTCCTGGCGCTGAGCCGGCTCGCGGCCAACGGGTCGAGCGAGCTGCCGTGGGACGTCGCCGAGCAGGAGCTCGCGGACCTGTTGGAGGAGTTCGGTCCGCCGTCGCGGACAGGTCGGGCGCAGAGCGCCGCCTACCCGTTCACGCGGCTGAGGTCCGATGGCGTCTGGACCCTCGACCGCGACGTCCCCATGGACACCGTGAGCCCGCTGCGAGCCGGCGTGACCGGGCGGTTGGAGGCGTCGCTCGAGGCAGCGCTGCGGTCGCGTCCGGGGTTGATCGACGAGGTCGCCCGCGGGCTGGTGGAGGCGCACTTCCCGGCCACCGTCGCACCCGCGTGCTGGTCGCCGTCGGGCTGGACCCGGAGCTGCTGCACGGCGGCACGGTCGTGCCCGCGGCCAGTCGTCGTCGGAGCAGTGCCTGGCTGGCGCAGGTGCTGGAGGCGTGGGACCGGCAGTGCGCGTTCTGCGGCTTCGACGGTCAGGTCGGTGGCGTCCCCGTCGGCCTGGAGGCGGCGCACATCCGGTGGTTCACCGTCGACGGGCCGGACGAGCTCGACAACGGCCTGGCGCTCTGCTCGCTGCACCACAAGCTGTTCGACCGCGGGGTCCTCGGCCTCGACGACGACTTGACGCTCGTGGTGTCCCAGCGGTTCTCGGCCCGCACGCCGCACGGCCGAGCCGTCTACGAACTCCACGGCCGCCGGCTGAGGCCGCGCCCGGGTACACCGTTGCCAGCCTGTCGTCACGTCGCCTGGCACCGTGAACAGGTGTTCCACGGGGTGCCGCTCGCCGCATGACCGACAACCCCGTATCCCGCGACCAGGTCGATCGCTTCCTCACGCCGCAGCGCCTGTGGCGTCGCGACGAGGTCCTGCAGCGGCCGAGCCCCATCCCGGCAGAGCCTGGCGTCTACGGCTGGTGGTTCGACCGGCCGCCGGCAGTCATCGACACGACCGGCTGCCATACCTGGCAGGGCCTCACCCTGCTCTACACCGGCACAAGCCCGAAGCGACCGCCTGCCAATGGCCGGCCACCGAGCAGAGGCCAGCTCAGGCAGCGCCTCACCACGCACTATGCGGGGAATGCCGAGGGCTCCACCCTCCGCAAGACACTCGGCTGCCTGCTGGCCGACGCGTTGGACATCCAGCTGCGCCGGGTCGGCTCCGGACGACGACGCACCTTCGTGCATGGCGAGCAGGCCCTGTCAGCCTGGATGGCTGAGCACGCCTTCGTGAGCATCGTCGAGCATCCGCGCCCGTGGGAGCTCGAGGACGAGCTGATCGCGACGCTGGACGTCCCGCTCAACTTAGAGGGCAACAGCCGCAACGCCTTCCACGCCGAGTTGACCGAGGTCCGACGTCGGGCCGTCGTCACCGCCAATGAGCTGCCCGTCGTGCCCAATCCTCGCGTCGGTGGCCGCTAGCCGAGTGGCATGACCAGCCGACGGTCGTGTTCCGGTTACGGTCCGTCCGTGGGAGACCTGACGCCCGGCGTCTACGAACACCTGCTGACGGAGGCGATGCACGGTCGACTGGCCGGCACGGACTCCGACCTCGTTGCGGTCGGCGAGCTGGACCCGGTCGACGCGCACGAGACGCTGACCCGCCACGTCGCTGAACTGGCGTCACGGGCCCTGCGCATCGCCGGCGGCAGCGACCGCGCGGCAGTCAGTCGCCAGGTCGCGCTGGCCAACGACATGGTCAAGGCCATCACCGCACTGGCACCGGATGCGGCCGCCGAAGAGGACGCCGTCGTCGAGCCGCCGCGCACGCTGCTCGCCGTCGCCCAGCCCTCCCTCACTCCTGGCCCGACGACCTTCCCCGAGCGACCGGCCGTCCCGCTGTCCACCAGCGCCCTGCTCGTCAACGGCCGCGGTCAGCCGCGCATCGGCTACGAGGTCGCCCGTGAACTCGCCTCGGCGGACTCCGTCGACCTGCTGTGCGCCTTCATCAAGTGGCAGGGCCTGCGGGTCCTCGAGAAGCAGCTCACCGAGCTGCGCGAGCGTGGCGGCCGGCTGCGCGTCATCACCACCACGTACATGGGCGCCACCGACCAGCGGGCACTCGACCGCCTGGTCGAGCTCGGCGCCGAGGTCAAGGTCTCCTATGAGACCCGGACGACGCGGCTGCACGCCAAGGCCTGGCTGTTCCGCCGCGCCACCGGGCTGTCAACGGCGTACGTCGGCTCGTCGAACCTCTCCCGCACCGCCCTGACCGACGGTCTCGAGTGGAACGTCCGGCTGTCCAACGTCGAGCAGGCGCACCTGCTGACCACGTTCGCCGAGACCTTCGACAGCTACTGGCTCGACCCGTCGTTCGAGACCTATGAGCCGCTCCGCGACGGCGACCGGCTCCGCGAGGCCCTGGCGGCGGAGCGCGGCGGCCCGTCCGACCTGCCCATCGAGATCACCACGCTCGACGTCCGGCCCTTCGGCTACCAGCAGGAGATCCTCGAGTCGCTCGATGCTGAGCGGACCGTCCACGGCCGCTGGCGCAACCTCGTCGTGATGGCGACCGGCACCGGCAAGACGGTCGTGTCCGCGCTGGACTACCGGCGCCTGCGCGAGAGCGGCATGGTCGACCGACTCCTGTTCGTCGCCCACCGCGAGGAGCTGCTGATCCAGAGCCTGTCGACGTTTCGCCACGTGCTGCGCCAGGGCGACTTCGGCGAACTGTTCGTCGGGGGTCAGCGGCCCCGCGAGTGGCGGCACGTGTTCGGCTCCGTGCAGTCGCTCAACCAGCTTGACCTCGACGAGCTCGATCCCACGCACTTCGACGTCGTCATCGTCGACGAGTTCCACCACGCCGAGGCGGCCACGTACCGGCGGCTGCTTGAGCACCTGAAGCCCAGCGTTCTGCTCGGACTGACCGCGACGCCCGAGCGGACCGACGGCGCCGACGTGCGCACCTGGTTCGACGGACGCACCGCCGTCGAGCTGCGGCTGTGGGAGGCGCTCGAGCAGAACCTCCTCGCACCGTTCCAGTACTTCGGCATCCACGACGACGTCGCCCTCGACCAGCTGCGGTGGAAGCGCGGCCGAGGGTACGACACCACCGAGCTGACCAACGTCTACACCGGCGACGACCACCGCGTCCGGCTCGTCCTGCAGGCGGTGAAGGACAAAGTCGAGGACCCCGGCCGAATGCGAGCCCTCGGGTTCTGCGTCAGCGTCCAGCACGCGCAGTACATGGCCGACCGATTCACCAGAGCCGGCATCCCGAGCCGCGCGGTGACGTCGACGTCGTCTCGTGAGGAGCGGGCGGCGGCCCTGGCAGCGCTGCGCGACCGGACGGTCAACGTCCTCTTCACCGTCGACCTGTTCAACGAGGGCCTCGACATCCCGACCGTCGACACCGTGCTCTTCCTCCGACCCACGGAAAGCGCAACGGTCTTCCTCCAGCAGCTGGGTCGCGGCCTGCGCCTGGCCGAGGACAAGGCCTGCCTGACCGTCCTCGACTTCATCGGCGCCCAGCACAAGGAGTTCCGCTTCGACCTACGCTTCCGCGCGCTGACCGGCAGCTCACGGCGCGGGCTGGAGCGCGATGTGAAGCAGGGGTTCCCGACCCTGCCGGCCGGGTGCCACATCGAGCTCGACCGCGTGGCGGAGCGGATCGTCCTCGACAACATCAAGCAGTCGCTGAGCGTGTCGTGGAAGGGGTTGGTCAGCGAGGCCAAGCGGGAAAAGTCGCCGTCCCTGGCTGACTTCCTCGAGGAGACGGGCGTCGAGCTCGAGGACCTCTACCGCGGCAACGGCCGCAGCTGGCTGGACCTGCAGCGCGCCGCCGGCTGGGTCGAGGACGTACCCGGACCGGACGACGCCGCGCTGGGTGCCGCATTCGGCCGGATGCTGCACGTTGACGACCTCGAGCGGCTGCGGTTCTACCGGTCGTTACACCAGTCCGATGCAGAAGCGCAGAGCAGCGCTCGACTGCGGCGGCTGGCCGCGATGATGCACTTCTCGCTGTTCGGCTCGCGGACGCCGTTCAGCAACATCGAGGAGTCGCTGGCGCGACTGCTGGCCAACCAAGGGCGAATCGAGGAATTGGTCGAACTGAGCGACGTCCTGCACGATCGGATCCATCGGGTGGCCCGTCCGCTGAGCGAGGCCGGCGACCGTCCGCTGCACGTGCACGCGCGCTACAGCCGCGACGAGGCGCTGGCGGCCTTCGGGCTCGAGGACCTCAACGGCACGTGGGGCTCGGGCGTGCGCTGGGTGCCCAGCGACCAAGCAGACGTCTTCTTCGTGACCCTGCAGAAGACGGAGGCGCACTTCTCCCCCACCACGATGTACGCCGACCACGCCATCACGCCGACGCTGTTCCAGTGGGAGTCGCAGAACGCGACGGCAGAGCGGTCGGTGACCGGGCAGCGCTACGTCAACCACCGCAACATGGGCACGTCCGTGCACCTGTTCGTCCGCGAGTCCAAGACGGCGGACGGGACACTCGGCACGCCCCCCTACCTCTACGCCGGGCCGATGTCCTACGTGTCCCACACTGGCGAGCGCCCGATGCGCATCCTCTGGCGGCTCGACCACGCCTTGCCTGCAGATGTCTTCCACGCCGCGAAGGTGGGATGACCGGTAGCCGACGAGAGAGCGCCATGCGAAATGGAGGGCGGAAACTCAGCTTCAACGGAAAGCTCTCACGCCGATCATGCTTCCCGGTGAACGTCAATGACGCCACAGCCACCCTCCTGTTCGAGGGTCGGCTGCTCGACGGCGTCGAGAGCTCAGTCGCGTGATCCCCGAGAGCACGCCGGAGCTCATCCGGCAGCCCCTTCATGCACCACCGCAGGCGACGATTGACTCTCGTGGACCTGGTCGTGCCCTACTGACCACAGAGAACCGCGCTGAGCAACCGGGCCAATGCCAGCCGAGCCGCCACACGACCGGGGGACCCACGGAGGACCACCTGGGCACTGACGGTTGTACGTGGTGGTGGGCGGTGGCTGCAGAGATCAGAGGACGAGACGGATGACGACTCTTGAGGACCGCAAGACGATGGGCAGCGGCCCGCTGTCGAGCCGCTACGACGAGGCGCTGGCATACGCGTCGGAGCACCACCGCAAGCAACTGCGCAAGGGCTCGCGGGTGCCCTACCTGACGCACCTGATGAGCGTCAGCGCGATGGTGCTCGAGCACGGCGGCAGCGAGGACCAGGCGATCGCCGGGCTGCTGCACGACGCCGTCGAGGATGCGCTGAAGGGCACCGGTGGCAAGGTCCTGGACGAGATCCGGGGGCGCTTCGGCGAGGACGTCGCGGACATCGTGCGGGCGTGCTCGGACGGGCTCGACGCCGACGGTAACCGCAGCGGGACGTGGGCCGAGCGCAAGCAGCCGTATGTCGCCGCGCTGGGCGACAAGCCCCTGGACGCCCTGCTGGTGACTGCGGCGGACAAGGTGCACAACGGGCTCTGCATCGCCGCCGACGTCCGCCGGTGCGGGCAGGACTTCTGGTCGACGTTCAACGCCTCGCGCGAGGAGTTGCTTTGGTACTACACGAGCGTCGAGCGGGCGGTCGCCGAGCGCCTCCCCGCGCACTCGATCACCGCGGCGGTGCAGCACGCAGTCGACGAGCTGATGGCCGCTGCCGGAGTCGACCGTGCGGAGGTGCCACGGGAGCTCCCGACTCGTCCCTGACCGCAGCGGCCCCCAGGATGGAGGCCACGCGAGGACGGGGGGACGAGCGTGGCACTCTGGCTGGTGCGCAGTGGCCGGCACGGTGAAGGGGACGAGCTGGCGCTGACCAGCGGAGTGGTCGGGATTGGGTGGGCGCAGGCGGGTGACCTGTCCGGCGTGACGACGATCGAGCGACTGCGCGAACGCCTGACGGCGAGCTATCCCGACGCGAAGGCGAGCACGCTCACCAACTGGGTTGGCCAGGTCGATGCCTTCCAGCGGCGCATCGCCATCGACGACCTCGTCGCGCTCCCGTTGAAGGGGACACCGGCCGTCGCGTTCGGCCGCGTCACCGGCCCCTATCGGTACGCGCCGGAGGCGCCGGAGTCGATGCGCCACCAGCGGTCGGTGAGCTGGATCCGCGAGGACGTCCCGCGAGAGTCGATCGCGCAAGACATCCTTTACTCCCTCGGCGCCTTCCTCACCGTCTGCCGGATCCAGCGCAACGACGCCGAGACCCGGATCAAGGCGCTGCTCGAGGGTGCGGTGTCACCACGGCCTGCGGATCCCGCACCCGAAATCGACCAGCCGGCCAGTGATGTCGTCCGCCAGCCCGACGTCGACCTGGCGGAGCTGAGCCGCGACCAGATCCGACGTCGCATCGGCGCCCGATTCCACGGCCACGACCTCTCCCGGCTGATCGGCGCGGTCCTTCAGGCGGAGGGCATGTTCGTGCACGTCTCCCCCGCCGGTCCCGACGGCGGCGTCGACATCCTCGCCGGCGAGGGCGACATGGGGTTCGACGGCGTCGGGCTGGCCGTACAGGTCGAGTCCGGCGGGATCGTGGTCGACGCGTCTACGCTGCGCGAACTGCAGGGCGTAATGACCAACTTTGGCGCGACCCGCGGCCTGATGGTCAGCTGGGGTAGATACACAAAGAACGCCCGGGCCGAGGCGCGACGGCTGTTCTTCCAGCTGCGGCTGTGGGATGCCGACGACGTCATCGCACGGGTCGAGGCCGTCTATGAGCGGCTACCGCAGGACATCCAGGCCGAGCTCCCCCTCCGCCGC
Organism: Geodermatophilus sp. SYSU D00700; assembly: GCF_054050255.1. Taxonomy (NCBI): domain Bacteria; kingdom Bacillati; phylum Actinomycetota; class Actinomycetes; order Geodermatophilales; family Geodermatophilaceae; genus Geodermatophilus; species Geodermatophilus sp. SYSU D00700. Next base: position 204,087 of record NZ_JBJGZA010000003.1, read on the forward strand.
ATGTGGACCCTGGTCCCCGACGAGGACAGCTGAGATGGCGACCGACGGGCGGGCGTTCAACGCCGAGTCCGCCGCACGGATCGCCGCTGCCGTCGGGCTCCTTCGCAAGCTGCTTGACGCCGTCGACGTCCCGGTACTGGCGGCGTCGCTGACGAACGGTCGCTCGCCGAGGTGATGGCAGCGGGGGCGGACGGTGCCCGGATCGCACGCGGTTCATCGCGACGACGAAGTCCGGCGCCCCCCGGCGTACAAGCAGGCCGTGGTCGACGCCGTCGGTGGCTGCACTAAGATCACTGGTTGCTCCCACGCCTGCCCGCTATGCGTGACCAGCGGCCCGTATGGTGCGGCTCCAGCATCCCGCCGGTGTCCGACACCACCGGCCGCCTCGACGCGACGGCCATGGTCGCGGGCGTTGGCGCGGTGACCGAGGTCGAGCCGGCCGCCGACGTCGTTGCCGAGCAGAGGCGTCCCTCGTGACCGGTGGTGCACAAGAGGCACCGGTGCCACCGACACGGTGATCACCGCGCCGCCGTCCCCGGTTGCGGTTACGTTTCCGCAGGGTGACGCACGTCACCTCGACGACCCGGGGACAGGCAGGCCGATGCTCTACACCGCCTATGAGCTCAACCGCCGCGCCGGAGCGCCGATGGTCGCGGCGACCGGGCTGACCGCCCGGGCGCTGCACGCCCTGCCGGGCCCGCTCGCGAAGAACCCCGCCGTCCGGCACGCGCGGGCCGCCTGCGAGATCCTCGCCAAGGCGCGACCCACCCACGACCGTCCCGCCTACGGCATCTCCACCGTGCGGGTCGACGGCCGCGACGCCGAGGTCGTCGAGCGCCCGGCGCTCACCACCCCGTTCGGCACGCTGCTGCACTTCGCCAAGCCGTCGGTCGAGAGCCAGCCGCGCGTGCTCGTCGTCGGCCCGATGTCCGGTCACTTCACCACGCTCATCCGGCCGACCATCCGCACGCTGCTCGCCGACCACGACGTGTTCGTCATGGACTGGCACAACGCCCGCGACATCCCGGTCGAGCATGGTCGCTTCGGCCTCGACGAGTACATCGAGCACGTGGTGCTGGCGCTGCAGAGCCTCGGCCCCGGCGCCCACGTCGTCGCCGTCTGCCAGCCCGCCGTCCCCGTGCTGGCCGCCGTCGCGCTGCTCGCCGCCGACGACGACCCCGCCCAGCCGGCCAGCCTCACCCTCATGGCCGGTCCGATCGACACCCGCATCAACCCCAACCGGGTCAACACCGCCGCCGCCACGAAGCCCATCGAGTGGTTCGAGCGCCGGCTCATCGACACCGTCCCCCGCCGGTACGCGGGCGCCGGCCGGCGGGTCTACCCCGGCGTCGTCCAGCTGGCGGCCTTCATGTCGATGAACCCCCGCCGCCACCTGGGCGCGCACGCGCGGATGTACCGCGACCTGGTGGCCGGCAACGCGGCGGCCGCCGCGGCCACCCAGGCGTTCTACGACGAGTACGGCGCGGTCATGGACGTCCCCGCCGAGTTCTACCTGGAGACGGTCGACCGGATCTTCATGCGGCACCTGCTCGCCACCGGGCGCCTCACCTGGCGCGGCCGCCCCGTCGACCCCGGCGCCATCCGGCAGACCGCGCTGCTCACCGTCGAGGGCGCCAACGACGACATCTGCTCCCCCGGCCAGACCGAGGCCGCCCACGCGCTGTGCACCGGCATCCCGGCCGACCGGAAGCGCCACCACCTGCAGCACGGCGTCGGCCACTACGGCGTCTTCAGCGGCTCCCGGTGGGAGAGCGAGGTCTACCCCGTCCTCCAGGGCTTCATCGCCTCGGCCGGCGACCGGGAGCGGGCGGTCGCCCTGCGCTGAGAGGGCCGTCCGCCTCTGTCGCCGCGGACGCCGCCGGCACCACCATCCGGTCCCTCACCAGGATCGGGAGGTCGCCGCCGTGTACGTCACCCAGGGTCTGCACCGCCACGTCCAGCAGCGCCCGGAGACGGTCGCCACCGTCTGCGCCGGCCGCACCCGCACCTACGCCGAGACCGTCGACCGGATCGCCCGGCTCGCGGCCGCCCTCCAGGGGCTCGGCATCCGCGACGGCGAGCGCGCGGCGATCCTGTCGCTGAACTCCGACCGCTACCACGAGTTCCTCGGCGCGACGCTGTGGGCCGGCGGCGTGCTGGTGCCGGTCAACATCCGGTGGAGCGTCCCCGAGATCGCCGAGTCCCTCGTCGAGGTCGACGCCCGGGTGCTCGTCGTCGACGACCTCTTCGCCGGGTACGTCGAGGGCATCCGGGCCGCCCACCCGGGGCTGCGCGACGTCGTCCACGCCGGCGACGGGCCCACCCCCGACGGCATGCTCGCCTTCGAGCAGCTCGTCGGCGCCGCCGAGCCGGTCGAGGACGCCCGCCGCGGCGGCGACCAGCTCGCCGGCGTCTTCTACACCGGCGGCACCACCGGCCGGTCCAAGGGCGTCATGCTCAGCCACGACAACCTGCTGACGTCGTCCATGGGGTTCCTCGCGGCCGTGCCCTCACCGACGGACCGGGTCTACCTGCACGCCCCGCCGATGTTCCACCTCGCCGACTTCTCCGCCTGGGTCACCGGCGGGATCCTGGGCGGCACCCAGGTGATGATCCCGGTGTTCGACCCGGTCGCGGTCATGACCGCCGTCCAGGAGCACCAGGTCACCGACGTCCTGCTGGTGCCCACGATGATCCAGCTGACGGTCGACTCCCCGCGGATCGGCGAGTTCGACCTGAGCAGCGTCCGGCGGGTGCTCTACGGCGCCTCCCCCATGTCCGACGCCCTGCTGGGCCGCGCGATGAAGGCCTTCCCCAACGCCTCCTTCATCCAGGCCTACGGCATGACCGAGCTCGCGCCCGTCGCCACCCTGCTGACCGCCGAGGACCACGAGGACCCGGTGCACCGGCGCTCGGTCGGCCGCGCCGCCCCGATCGCCGAGGTGCGCGTCGTCGGCCCGGACGACGTCGAGCTGCCCCGCCGCGAGGTCGGCGAGATCGTCGTCCGCGGCGGCAACGTCATGCTCGGCTACTGGAACCGGCCCGAGGAGACCGCCGACGCGCTGCGCGGCGGCTGGATGCACACCGGCGACGCCGGCTGGATGGACGACGAGGGCTACCTGTACCTCACCGACCGCCTCAAGGACATGATCATCTCCGGCGGGGAGAACGTGTACTCGGTCGAGGTGGAGAACGCCCTCGCCCAGCACCCGGCGGTGGCCACCTGCGCGGTCATCGGCGTCCCCGACGAGACCTGGGGCGAGCGGGTGCACGCCGTCGTCGTCCCGGCGGCCGGCGCGACGGTGACCCTCGAGGAGCTGCACGACTTCACCGCCGAGCGCATCGCCGGCTACAAGGTGCCGCGGTCGCTGGAGCTCGTCGACGCGCTGCCGCTGTCGGCCGCCGGCAAGGTGCTCAAGCGCGAGCTGCGCAAGCCGTACTGGGCCGGGCAGGACCGCGCCGTGCACTGACGGCGGCGGCGCTGGCCTCTTTCCGAGTCGACATCGCGTGATCTCGGCGCTCGAGGGCGCCTGAGCGTGCGAGATCGCGCGATCTCGACAGGCGGGGACGCAGCCCGGCGGCGCTACCGTCCCCCGGTGGACCAGCCCGGCACCGGCCGTCCGACCCGCAGCCGCCTCGCCCGCACCGCTCGGCTCGCCGCCCTGCCCGCGGCGTACGCCGGCCGCACCGCCGTCGGCCTCGGGAAGCGGATCGGCGGTCGCCCCGCCGAGGCGGTCGCGGCCCAGGTACAGCAGCGCACCGCCGAGCAGCTGTTCGCCACTCTCGGCCAGCTCAAGGGCGGCGCGATGAAGGTCGGCCAGGCGATGTCGGCGATGGAGGCCGCCCTGCCCGACCAGCTGGTCGGCCCCTACCGCGAGGCGCTGGTCCGGCTGCAGGAGGCGGCGCCGGCGATGCCGACGGCGATGGTGCACGAGCAGCTCGCCCGGTCCCTCGGCGGAGGCTGGCGCGGGCTGCTCGGGGACTTCGACGACCGCCCGGTCGCGGCGGCCAGCGTGGGGCAGGTGCACCGCGCCACGTGGTCCGACGGCAGCGCGGTGGCGGTCAAGGTCCAGTACCCGGGAGCCGGGGAGGCGCTCGTCGCCGACCTCGGGATGCTGCAGCGGGCGGCCCCGCTCATGCAGACGGCCATGCCCGGCCTCGACGCCCGGCAGCTGCTGCAGGAGCTGCGCGACCGGCTGGTCGAGGAGGTCGACTATGCCCGGGAGGCCGACGCCCAGGCGGCGTTCGCCGAGGCCTACCGCGACGACCCGGACATCTGCGTCCCCGACGTGCTCGCCGCCGAGGACCGCGTGCTGGTCACCCGGTGGATCGACGGGACCCCGCTGTCCCGGGTCATCGCCGCCGGCAGCCAGGACGACCGGGACCGCGCCGGCCTGCTGCTGGTGCGCCTGCTCGCCTCGTCCCCCGTGCGTGCCCGGCGGCTGCACGGCGATCCCCACCCCGGCAACTTCCGGCTGCTGCCCGACGGCCGGCTCGGCGTCCTGGACTTCGGCGCCACCGAGGCACTGCCGTCCGGCTGGCCGGCCCGGCTCGGGCCGCTGCTCGCCGCCGGACGGGACGGCGACGCCGCGGCCCTGCACCGCGTCGCCGCCTCCGCGGGCCTGCTCCGGCCGGACCAGGTTCCCCCGCCGGCACTGCTGGCCCTGCTCGACCCCTACCTGCAGCCGCTGCGCAGCCCCGCCTACCGGTTCACCCGGGCCTGGATGCAGGAGCAGACCAGGCTCGTCTCCGACCCGTTCAGTGCCGCCTCGCGCACCCAGCGCCGGCTGACCATCCCGCCGCGCCACCTGCTGCTGCAGCGCGTGGCCGCCGGGCTGGCCGGCGTCCTGTGCTCGCTGGGCGCCACCGTGGCCGTCGACGCCGAGGTCGCGCGCTGGCTGCCCGGCTACGACCCCGCGTTGTCTGCTTGACGCCGTCATCCCCCCAGCGGGACCGTCCGGACGTGCGGACGCGCTTCACCGAGCTGGTCGGCTGCACCGTCCCGGTCCAGCAGGCCCCGATGGGTGCGGTGTCCTCGCCGGACCTGGCGGTGGCGGTCGCCGACGCGGGCGGCGTCGGCACGATCACCTCGCTGGCGCTGCCGGCTGAGGTGCTGCTCCGGCGCCTGGACGGGATGCGCCGGCGCACCTCGGGCGTGCTGTCCGCGAACGTGCTCAACGGCGACCTCGACGACGGGCTGCTCACCGACGTCGCCGCGCGGGTGCGGCTGGTCGACTTCTTCTGGTTCGACCCCGCGCCGCACCTGGTGGAGGTGGTGCACCGGGCCGGGGCGCTCGCGGGCTGGCAGGTCGGGTCGCTCGCCGAGGCGCGCGCCGCGGTGGACGCCGGGTGCGACGTCGTCACGGTGCAGGGGGTCGAGGCCGGCGGCCACGTCCGCGGATCCACGCCGCTGCGGCCCCTGCTGCGGGAGGTGCTCGACACGGTCGACGTCCCGGTCCTCGCCGCCGGGGGCATCACCAACGGGCGCTCGTTCGCGGAGGTCATGGCGGCGGGCGCGGCCGGTGCCCGGATCGGCACCCTGTTCGTCGCGACCGACGAGTCCGGCGCGCACCCGGCGTACAAGCAGGCGGTCGTCGACGCCGCCGGTGACTGCACCGAGATCACCGACGCGTTCGTCACCGACTGCCCGATGTGCGCCACCGGCGGGCGGCCCCGGGTGCTGCGCGCCTCGGTCGAGCGGCTCGCCGAGGTGGACGACGACGTCGTCGGCACCCTGGGCCGGTCGCGGACCCCGGTGCCGCGCGGGTCGGGTCTGCCGCCCGTGGCCGGCGTCGAGGGCCACGTCGCCGCCATGCCCATGTACGCGGGGGCCGGGGTCGGCGCGGTGACCGGCATCCGGCCGGCGGCCGCGGTCGTCGCCGAGCTGGCGGCCGCGCTGGGGCGGCGTCAGCCCGTGTAGTCGGAGGTCCCCGGCGTCGTCAGGTGCCGGTGCGCGCGGCCGGCACGCCGGGCCAGCCGGGCCCCGGCCGGAAGCTGCCGCGCCGCGACGGCGCCCGGTCGGCTCCCCCACCGGCGACGACCCGCAACGGCGCCGTGTGCGGCCGCTTCGGACGGGGCGGCAGGTTGTCGCGGCACCACCGCTCGCAGTCGGCCAGCAGGTTCCCTGTGGACGGCGCGCGGAGCGGCCTACCGGATGACGTGCCGGACAACGCTGCGGACTCCCTGTAAGAGGACGGCGATCACGGGGGTCCCCGCTCCGGCACGACGCCGCTGCTGGCGAGGACGAAGGGCCCACGCTAGGCCACGGCGGGCGTCCGACCGCGGCACCGGCTCCCTCGGCGCGCCCCGATCCGTTCCTCTGGCCTCCCCCGGGCGGGACGGGCATTGTGGGCCGCGCGGCGATGCCGCAGGGGCGTCCCGTCACATCGCGAGGAGCGGCGGCATGCACGCACGGTCGACCAGCATCAGGGGCAACCCCGCCCACCTCGACGCCGGCATCGGCTACGTGCGCGACGAGGTCATGCCGGCGTCCGAGCGGGCCGAGGGCTGCGTCGGCCTCTCGCTGCTCGCCGACCGCGAGGCCGGCCGCTGCATCGTCGCCACCGCCTGGCAGGACGAGCGGGCCATGCGGGCGACCGCCGCGGAGGACCGCACCGTCCAGCACCGCCTGCTGCACACCCTCGGCGGCGAGCACGCCGACGTCCAGGAGTGGGAGATCGCCGTCCTCCACCGGGACCGCCCGGCCGGGGACGGCGCCGGCGCGCAGGTCACCTGGGCCCGCATCGCGCCGAACCACCTCGACGACCTGCTCGACGCCTACCGGGACAACCTGCTGCCCAAGCTCCGGGACCTCCCCGGTTTCTGCAGCGTCAGCATGCTGGTCGACCGGCGCGCCGGCCGGACGGTCAGCGTCACGAGCTTCGAGAACCGCGACGCCGCCGGGCTGGTCCGCCGGCACGCCCGCTCCCTGCGCGAGCAGTTCGCCCGGGCCATGGGCGCCAAGATCGTCGACGTCGCCGAGATGGACCTCGTCCTCGCCCACCTGCGGGTCCCCGAGACCGTCTGACCGTCCTCGGGTCAGGCCGACCCGCGGCGGACGTCGTCCGGCGTGCACCCGAACGCCGACCGGAAGCCGCGGCCGAACGTCGCCGGGTCGCCGAAGCCCCACCCGTGCGCGACCGCGGCCACGGTCACCGCGGTCCCGCGCCGGGCGAGCTCCCGCCGCGCCCCATCGAGCCGTAGCCGGCGCACGTACCCGGCCGGCGTCGTGCCCCGGGCGGCGCACAGGCCGTAGAGCGCGCGCACCGACACGTAGGCGCCGGCCGCGATCGTCGCCGGGGACAGCGACGGCTCGCGCAGGTGCGCGGCGACGTGGGCGGCGACCCGCGCCCAGGCCGGGTCGTCGTCCACCGGGGTCAGCGCCCCGGCCAGCAGGTCGACCAGCGCCTCGGCCACCGGCTGCCCCAGCCGCCCGTCGAGCCCGCCGGCACTGGTCAGCGTCGCCCCGACCAGGGAGGCGAGCAGCCCGGCGGCCGTCGGGTCGAGCAGGCCGCCGGGTGCGGCGGGCAGCCGGGACGACGGCACCAGCAGCGTCCACTTGTGCAGCCGCCCCGGCACCCGGAAGCGCACCGGCTGGTCGGCCCGCCACAGCAGCGCCGACCCCGGGCGGACGACGACCTGCGCGCCGCCCACCTCGACGAACTCGACCCCCTCGCGGACGAACAGGACGCCCACCAGGTCGGCGTCGCTCGCCGCGAGCTGGGCCCGCCCGCGCGACCCCGCGCAGGGACCGCAGCGGCAGTCGACCAGCGCCAGGTCGCCGACGCGGTACCGGGTGATCTCGACCGGGCCGGGGGCCGCCGGGCCGGACCGCAGCGACCACCGCAGGTGGGTGGCGTCGACCGCCTCCCGGAAGGCGTCGTCCCGATCGCGGCGGGGCAGGTCGGCGGGGGTCCAGCGCTCGGCGGTCAGCGTCATGGGCACCTCCCGCCGCGCAGCCAACTCCCGGTCCGGTTCGACGGCAAGGTCTGCAGGCATCGCCGCGGGAGGTGCAGGGACCGCCGCGACGGCGCGGACGGCGGCGGCCAGGGTCGGCCGCATGCGAGAGGACATCGAGTTCGCGACCGAGGACGGCATCACCCTGCGCGGCTGGCACTACACGCCCGACGACGGCCCCGCCGACACGCGCCGGCCGCTCGTCGTCATGGCGCACGGCTTCTCCGCCGTCAAGGAGATGCACCTCGACGACTTCGCCGAGCACTTCGCCGCCGGCGGGCTCGGCGTGCTGGCCTACGACAACCGCAACCTCGGCACCTCCGACGGCGAGCCGCGCGGGGAGATCGACCCGTGGCAGCAGGTCCGCGACTACCGGACGGCGATCACCTGGGCGCAGACCCAGCCGTGGTGCGCCCCCGACCGCATCGGCATCTGGGGGTCGAGCTACAGCGGCGGGCACGTGCTCGTCGTCGGCGCCCTCGACCGCCGCGTGAAGTGCGTCGTCTCCCAGGTGCCTCTGGTGAGCGGGCTGGCCAACGCCCGCCGGCTCATCCGCGCCGACCAGTTCGCCGACCTCCGGGCCATGTTCGACGCCGACCGCGCCGCCCGCTACGCCGGGAAGCCGCCCGCGATGATGCAGGTGACCTGGGAGAAGGACCCCGCCGAGGTGTGCGCGCTGCCCACCGCCGACACCTCGGAGTTCTTCTTCGGCCCGATGCAGGACCGGGCGGCCACCTGGCGCAACGAGGTCACGCTGCGCTCGGTGGAGATGTTCGTCGAGTACGAGCCCGGCGCCTACATCGCCGACATCGCCCCGACCCCGCTCATGGTGGTCGTGGCCGCGAAGGACCACCTCACCGTCGCCGACCTCACCCTCGAGTACTTCGAGCGGGCCCGACACCCCAAGGAGCTGCTCGTCCTGCCGGTCGGCCACTTCGAGGCCTACGTGGACGAGGCGTTCCAGCGCTCCGCCCCGGCACAGCTCGACTGGTTCCGCCGGCACCTGACCTGACCGGCGGCCTGTGGAAAACCCCGGAGGAGGTCCTCCGGCGCTGCCACGGTGTGCGGCATGACCACACCGCTGCTCGCCGACGTCCCCGTCCGCTCCTCGCTCGCCCTGACCCGCCGCTGGGTGTCCCTGCTCCAGCCGCTGACCTTCGGCCGCCGCAGCCTCTGGCTGACCTGGCTGGGCGCCGACGGCCGGCAGTCCCCCGTCCTGCTGCCCGTCGACGACGTCCCGGCGCTGCCCGACCGGCGGCTGCTCACCGGGTTGCTCGAGGTCCACCGCGAGGTGGCGACCCACCTCACCAGCGACGGCGTCCACCTGGCGGCGGCGCTCTGCCGTCCCGGCGAGCCGGAGGCGGTCGAGGACGACCACGAGTGGGCCGACGCCCTGCACGAGGTCCTCGACGACTCACTCGACGGCACCTGGAGCCTGCACCTCGCGGCCGGCGGGCGGGTCGAGCCGCTGGTCGACGTGCCGCGGTCGTTCCTGCGCCGGGTCTCCTCCCGGTGACGACGCCGCAGCACCGCTCGCTCGACGTCCAACGCTGGACGCCCGGACCGGGCGACTGGCTGGTCGACGTCGAGCCCACCGGGGACGACCGGACCCGCCACGGGGACCCGGCCGTGGAGGACGGGGACCGCGCCTGCGCTGACCCCTGAGCCCGGGTCAGTCCTGGCGAGCCTGGCGGCGCATCGACCACATCTGCGCGGGACGCTCGAACTGGGTGGCGACCTCCCAGCTGACCGCGCCGTTGACCACCTCGTTGCGGAAGTTGCCCACGGCCACCCGGGCGAGCTCGGGGTCGGCGGCGACCCGGCGGGCCAGCTCGATCGCGCGGTCCTCGACGGCGGACTCCTCCACCGACTGCCACGCCAGGCCCAGCTCGGCGGCGCGGCGCCCGTCGATCTCCTCGCCGAACAGCGCGATCGCCGCGGCGGCCTCGCGGCCGACCAGCCGGGACAGGATGACGAAGTGCCCGCCGCCGGGGTGCATGCCGCGCTTGAGGAAGCCGGCGAGCAGCCGGGCGTCGTGGGCGACGATCCGCAGGTCTGCGGCCAGCAGCATGTTCATCCCGGCCCCGACGGCGGAGCCCCGGACGGCGGCGATGGTGGGCACGCGCACCTGCCCGAGCCGGTAGAAGGAGTCGTAGATCCGGCCCATGCCCTCGTAGGCGTCGGGAGCGGCCGGGTCCTTCCCGGCGCTGGTCAGCGTCGCGATGTCGCCGCCCGCGCAGAACGACCTGCCCACCGCACGGACGACGAGCGCGCCGACCTCCGGCAGGGCGTCCACCTCGTCGAAGACGCCGATCAGCTCGGACGCCATCGACGGGGTCAGCGCGTTGCGGCGGTCGGGCGCGTTGAGCGTCACCACCGCCACGCCGCCGTCGACCTCGAGCAGGACCTCGGCGTCACCCACGAGCGCACCTCCGGATTCCGGACCGGCCCGGCGCCGGCACTGCCGAGCATCAGACCACGCGGTTGCCGGGGCGGTCCGGGCGGCCGGAGACTCGCCGCACCGACCCCCGGAGCCCGCATGCCGACCGCCCGCCGCGCCGCCGCTGCGGCCTTTATCGCGATATTGGCTGTCACCGGGTGCACCGAGACGGAGGGCGAGCCCTCGCCGGCACCTCAGACGTTCACCCAGATCCTCGCCATCGTCGACCTCGACGTGGTCGTCCCCGGCGGCGTCGACGTCCTCGACCTCGCCCCCGGGCCGGAGGGTGCGCTCGCGCTGCTCGCCGGCACCGCCGACCCGTCGGCCGTGTACCTGGCACCGGTCGGCGAGGACGGCGTCGGCGGGCTCCGCCGGCTCCCCGAGGCCGGCGACCGGCTGTTCGTCACCCCCGACGGCACCGCCCTGGTCACCGCCCCGGGCCGGCTCACCACGGTGCCGCCCGGCGGCGAGCCGACGGTCACCGGGCTCGACGTCGTCGGGGACACCGCCGCCGTCTCCCCCGCCGGTGACCGCCTCTACGTCGCCGGCGAGGACACGATCGCGGCCGTCGACCCGGTCACCGGCGAGATCAGGGGAACGGCCGAGCTGGAGTCCGGCCTCACCGTCCGGGCGCTCGCGGTCGGCCCCGACGGCGGCCCGACCGCGCTGCTCAGCGACGCCCGCGCACCCGACCTGGCCGACGTCGCGGTCCTCGGCACCTGGTCCGACGACCTGGAGCAGACCGGACTGGTCGAGCTGGCACCCGACCGGCCGGCCAGCATCCCGGGCGCGCTGCGGCTCGCCGACGACGGCACCGCCGTCGTCACGCTGACCGCGGGCTCCGGCGACGACCCGTTCCGGGTGGTGACCGTGGCCGACGGCGAGGTGACCGCGTCGCACGCCGTCCCCGGCACCGACCGCCCCCTGGCCGACCTCGCCGTCTCCCCCGACGGGCGCGCGGCGTACCTGCCGGTGGCCGGGTTCGAGGTGGAGTCGGGCGTGGTCACCCTCGACCTCGGGAGCGGCGAGCAGCTCGACGACGTCCGGCTGTGCGAGGGCCAGGGGACGTTCGGCCGCATGGCGCTCACCGGCGACCGGCTCACCGTCATCGGCTCCTGCATCACCGCGGAGGCGGCGTCGTCGACCGCGTTCGTCGTCGGCTGAGGGGCATGGCCTCCGAGGTGTGACCTGCACTACATTTCGTGCATTCCACTTCAGAGGAGGACCTCATGGACCGGCTGCGCTTCGGTACCTTCCTGGCCCCGTTCCACCCCGCCGGCGAGAACCCCACGCTCGCCCTGCAGCGCGACCTCGAACTGGTCGAGCACCTCGACCGGCTCGGCTACGACGAGGCCTGGATCGGTGAGCACCACTCGGCCGGCACGGAGATCATCGCGTCGCCGGAGATCTTCATCGCCGCGGCCGCCGAGCGCACGAAGCACATCAAGCTGGGCACCGGCGTCACCTCGATCGCCTACCACAACCCGCTCTGGGTGGCCGAGCGCATGGTGCTCCTCGACCACCTCACCCGCGGGCGCGCCATGCTCGGCTGCGGCCCCGGCTCGCTGCCCACCGACTCGATGATGCTGGGCCTGACCCCCACCGACACCCGCGAGTTGCTCGAGGTCGACCTCGACATCATCATGCGGCTGCTGCGCGGCGAGACGGTCACCGAGCAGACCCGCACGCACAACCTGGTCGACGCCCGGCTGCACCTGCGGCCCTACACGCAGCCCTGCTTCGAGATCGCCGTCGCCGCCGTCGCCTCGCCCACCGGGCCGCGGATGGCCGGCCGGCACGGCATCGGGCTGCTGTCGATCGGCGCCACGCTGACCAAGGAGGGCTTCGACGCCCTCGGCCACCACTGGAACGTCGTCGAGGAGCGGGCCGCCCACCACGGGCAGACGGTTTCGCGCTCGGGGTGGCGGCTGGTGAGCCCGGTGCACGTCGCCGAGACGCGGGAGCAGGCCTACCGCGACGTCGAGTTCGGCATCGAGACCTGGTTCCGGTACTTCCAGAAGACGGCGGCCTTCCCGCAGATGGCGGTCGAGGGCGGCGACCTCAAGGAGATGATCGACTTCGTCCGCGAGTCGGGGGTGGGCGTCATTGGCACGCCGGACGACGCGCGCGAGCAGGTGCAGCGGCTGTGGGACCAGTCCGGCGGCTTCGGCTCGATGCTCTTCATGGGCCACGAGTGGGCCAACCCGCAGGCGACCAAGCGGTCGTGGGAGCTGATCGCGCAGCACGTCATGCCGCACTTCCAGGGCGGGCAGGTGTCGCACGCGCAGGCGTCGCTGAACGCCAAGGAGCACGCCATGGGCAAGCGCGAGGACTACGCCGCCGCGCAGCTGCAGGCCGTGGCCACCATGACCGAGCGCTACGAGAAGGAGAAGGCCGGCCAGAGCTGACGACGGTGGCCGCAGCGCGAGGGCCTTGGCGCAGCGGACGCGTCCGGCCACACTCCGTCGGGTGCGCCGTGGTCCCGGGCTCCTGCTGGCCGTCCTGCTGCTGACCGGCTGCGGCGGATCGGTCGTCGAGGGCACGGCGGTCCCCCGGCCGGCGACGGTGTCGCTGGCCGGGGTCGCCGGGGCGGAGGCCGTCACCGTCGACGTGGCCGCCACCGAGGACGGCCGGTCGGTCGCACTGCTCGCACCGCCCGGCGGGGACCTCGTGCTGGCCGACGTCGCCGCCGACGGCACGGCGACCGCCGTCCCGGTGCCCGGCCTCGACGCCGAGCGGCCCGGTCTCACCGTCGTCGCCGCGGCGGGCGAGGGCGTCGTGGTCGTGGGCGTCGCCGACGGGCGGCTCGCGTTCGTCGCCGCGGGCGCGCAGGGCGCCGGTTCGCCGCAGCCGGTGGGCACGGTCGGCGCCGCCGACGTCGCGGCCGTGGACGCCGTCACCGGGGCGGGCGTGCTGTACCTGGCGCTCAGCGGGGTCGGCCGGCCCGACCGGCTCCTCGCGGTCGACCCCGCGACCGGCGCCGTCCGCGGCGAGCTCGAGCTGCCCGGGGTGCCGCGCGACCTCCGCGGCACCGACGACGGCGGGGTCGTCGTCGCCGTCGACACCGGGCGGAGCGCGTCCGTCCTCACCGTGGACGCCGCCCTGGGCGTGGTCGCCGAGACGCCGCTCGGCTCGGGCGCGGCCGGCCCGCTCACCGTCGCCGACGGCGAGGTGTACGGGACCGTCGGGCGGACCGGCGAGGTCTCGATCACCCGCGGCGCCGAGGTGCTGACCACGGTGCCCGGTGACCTGCCGGCCGCGGTGGTCGTCGACCCGGCCACCGAGGTCGCCACCCTGGTGGACACCGTGGCCGACGCCGAGGTGCCTCGCGTGCTGCAGCGCACCGTCGACCTGGCCGCCGGTGAGGTCCTCTCCGAGGTCGAGCTGTGCGACAGCGGTGCCGTCGACGGTGCCGACGTCGACCGCGCGGGTCGCGTGTCGGTGGTCAGCGACTGCCGCGGCGAGCCGACCCTGTGGCGGTTGCGCTAGACCCACCCGGGGCTCGCGGCCGGCGCGTCACCTCGCCAGCGTGGCGAAGACCTCGTCGGCGATCACCTGGTGACCCGAGGGGTCCGGGTGCAGGCAGTCGGTGCCGCCGACGTAGTCCTCCGGCCCGAGCGCGCCGTACAGGTCGGTCACCTGAGCGCCGGTCTTTCCCGCAACCCCGGCGGATGACGTCGTTGAGGCCGGCCTGCACGGACAGCACGCCCGGGACGGCGCCGCCCTCCAGCACGACGTCGGCGACCGCCGGCGCGGCGGGGTTCCTGCCCAGGTCGCAGGAGCCGATCGGGTTGTAGTACGTCGTCACGACGACCTCGGTGTCGGGACCGGCGGCGACGACCAGCTTGCTGAGGATCTCCGTGAGGCGCGCTGCGACTCCGGCCAGGGCAGCGTCCACGGTGGCCTGGCACCCCGTCGGGGTGGCAGTGAGGATGCAGGCCACGGTCACGGGGGCGAAGACGTCGTTGCCGCCGATCGTCACCGTGATCACCTCGACGTCGTTCCGCGGGTTGCGATCGCCGTTGCGGTCCTCGATCAGGACGAGCGCCGCGGGCAGCTGCTGGTCGCGCAGGGTCGACGTCGTCGCGCCACCCTTCGCCAGGTTGACGAGTTCGAAGTCCACGGGCGCGTGCGGCGTCGCCCTGTCGGCGGCCGGGTTGTACCCGGCGTCGAGCCGGGCCTCGAGCAGCTCCGGGTATCCCGTCACGTACGGCACGGCGCCGACGCCCGCGGCCACGGAGTCGCCCAGTGCCAGGTAGACCCGGAGCCCCCAACGGGTGCTCCTGCTGGGCGACCGCCGGCGTCGCCGCGAGCAGTGGCACCAGCGCCGCGACCCCGGCCAGCAGTTGCCTGCGCATGGCCTTCCCCCATCCCCCGGCCTGGGTGCACTCCAGCACCCTGCTCCGGAACCGGCCGGGGTCGAAGGTCTCAGACCGGCGGCTTCCACCCGGGCTCGCGGCCGGTGGCCCCGAGCAGGCGGTCCAGCGCCGGGGCGTCGTCGGGCACCGGGACGACCGGGCCGTAGAGGTCCGGCGGCCGGTCGTCGCCGAAGGACTCGGCGAACGCGCGGCACGCCTCGGCGGCGGCGTCGTCGACGGCGTAGGGCTGGCCGGTGGCGACGGCGAGGTCCCAGCCGTGCACCACCACCTCGTCGAGCGCGACGACGGCGGCGACGTCGGCGGGCATGTCGACGCCGCCGGCCGCGGTCATCCCCTCGTGCGCCGCCGGGTCGTCCCACGCGGCGGCCAGCTCGGCGAGCTGCGCGGGGACGTACGTCCGCCAGTCGGCGGGCAGGTGGGTGGGGTCGGTGGAGGCGGTGCCGTCGACGGGCGTCTTCTCGGCGGCCATGCGGAAGGCGTACGCGAGTCCGGCGAGGTGGCCGAGGAGGCCCGCCACGGAGGTGCCCTCGCACGGCGTCGGCGCGGTCAACTGGTCATCGCGGATGCCGGCCACGACGCGCGCCACCTCGGCGGTCGCCGGACCAAGGTCGGTCGTCTGCATGTCGGGTTGACCGTCCCGCACGGCAGGACTCATCGGCGCCGGCGACGCGGTAGGAATGCACCCGTGACTGGGGGACGGGGGCACGGCTCCGCCCTCGTCCTCCCCAGCGCTGGGCCCGACCCGGTCCCGCTGGCCACCGCGCTGGCCGCCGTCCTGGGGTACGCGCGGGGCCGCCGCCCGCTGTTCTTCCGCTCGCCCAGCCACCCGCAGGGCCGGTGGGTGCAGGTGCTCGCCTACGCGTTCGACCGCTTCGACGGCCAGCCGCCGGAGACCGCCGACCGGCCCACCGACCGCGACGTGCTGGTCGCCGAGGGGCTGCACGGGCGGCTCGACCCGGCCGGGTGGCGGCAGGTGCGGACCACGCTGGACGAGGTCTGGCCGACGCTCCGCGGGATGGTGGACCGCGCCGCCGGGCGTGCGTTCTGGGAGCTGCCCGCCGACGAGTTCTCCGTGCTCGCCGAGCCAGGCACGGTCGGCGCGGCACTGCGGGACGTCGCCGGGCGGCATGTGCGCGCGGCGCTGCACCACCGCCACCCGGCACTGGTGCCGCTGCTGGACGGCGTCACGCGGCGGCAGCTGTACGGGCACGTGGCCGAGGGCGACAGCGGACCCGAGGCCGTGGTGCACCGGGAGCTCGTGGCGAACGCGGCCGCGTTCACCGCGCTGGAGACGGCGACGGCGACGCTGCTCGGCCGGCCGCTGACCCGGCTGCGGCTGCACGACGTCCTGCTGTGGCTGGCCGGGTCGCTGCGGATGACCCACGCGGTCGCGGTCGGGCGGGCGCTGGCCGCCGACTCGGAGCAGGGCCTGGAGGCGCTGCTGCCGGCGTGACCCTGACTTGGTCGGTTGTTGATCATCGCCTGAGTGCACGGGACACGCGCGGACACGCCGGCGCGAGCGGCACGCATCCGATGATCGACTCGGCCGGCCACCGTTCGGGTGGCTCGTCCACAGGGATGCCCGGATGACGGCCCCGTTCTGGTTATCGTCCCCAGCCGTGCGTGATCACCGCGGGGGGATGCGACTGACGGCAGTGGCCGTCGCACTCGGGACGGCGCTGTTGTCCGGCTGCGGCTCCTCGGACCCCGCACCCAGCGAGACGCTCCCGTCGGCCACCTCCGCGGCGCCCACCACCGAGGCGCTGCCCGCGGTCGGCCCGGCCGACTTCCCGGTGCCGCCAGAGGCCCGCACCCAGGACGCCGCCGGCGCCGAGGCCTTCCTCCGCTACTGGATCGACCTCCTCAACCGGCAGCAGGCCATCCCCGCCGGGCAGCCGCTTCGGGACCTGGGGCCGGAGTGTCAGGAGTGCCTGCGCATCGCGAAGAACTTCGACGACGCGGCAGCCGCCGGCAACAGGTACATGGGCGGTGAGGTGTCCCTCAACGACGTCCCACCACCGGTCCTCGACCGGGACACCGCCGAGTTCAGCTTCAGCGCACGGCGGGAACCCGTGTCCTTGGTCGACAGCAGCGGCACAGTCATCGAGGCAAGAAATGAGGCTGCTCCGCGGCTCTTCTCAGGACTCGGCCTCACGTGGTCGACCTCAACGCAGTCGTGGCTCGTCTACGGCTTCCAGCTCGGATGAGGCGGATCGTTCGTGGATTCCTAACCCTTGCGCTCCTCAGTGCACTGGTCATCACAACGGAGGAGCTCGCCCGGGCATGCACCTTCCTTGACTGCGGAGGCACGGACGTCAACGAGGGCGGGGTCGACGTCGAGTACTCCAGCGGGGCGGTCGGCCAGGTCGTCGGGGCGAGCGCCACGGAGATCGTCGACTACGTCTGGCGTCTGCGGCCACCGTGCGTCGTCGCGGAGGACGGCGGTGACCTGTGTACGCCCTTCGACTTCCAGGACTGCCCGTCAGAGCCCGGCCAGGTGGTCCGCTTCCTGACCGTCCAGCAGCGGCCGGTCGTGCGCCCGGACGGCACCGCGGTCGTGCCTGTGCCTCCGGGTGCACTGCCCGGCGAGCTGATCGGCCTCTGGGCCGACGTCCGCACGGCGTGCATCAACATCACCGCGCTGAACCCGCCACCCTCGCCGGAGGAGGTGTTCACCTACTTCCAGCGGCTCCCGCTGCCGCAGCTCAGCACGCAGCACGCGCCGCCGGGCAGCGGGCTGTCCGGGCTGCCGGTCGTCTTCTGGACCGACTCCCCCGCCACGCAGACGTTCACCGTCGACATCCGCGGCTTCTCCGTCGTGATCGTCGCCCGCGCCGAGCAGTACACCTGGCGGACCGGCGACCCCGCAGCGCCGACCCTCACCAGCACCGAGCCCGGCGGCGCCTACCCCGACCACGCCGCCGAGCACCTGTACCGGTCCGGCACCTACACGGCCGGCCTCACCGTCACGTGGGGCGCGACCTTCACCGTCGACGGCAGCGCGCCGGCCGACGTCCCCGGGACCACGACCACTGAGGGTCCGCCCGTCACGTTCGACGTCGTCGAGGCCACCGCGGTCCTCACCGACCCCTACGACTGAGGGCGCACCGCTTGCAGGTTGCTAGCATTCTGCGACATGCGGACCCTGTATCTGCGCAACGTCCCGGACGACGTGGTGGAACGCCTCGAGCGCATGGCCGACCGCGAGGCGATGTCAGTGGCCGCCCTCGCTGTCCGCGAGCTGACTGCGGTCTCGCGACGGGCCGACAACCCGGCTCTGCTCGGAGCTCTTCCCGACCTCAACATCCCGACCCAGGACGTCGTCGAGGCGCTGGACGCGGACCGCACCGGACGGTGATCGTCGCTGACGCGTCAGCGGTCGTGGCAGCGCTCCTGAACGCAGGACCCGCACGCGCACTGGTGAGCGAGGAACAGGTCCATGTCCCGCACCTCGTCGACGCGGAGGTGGCCGGCGCACTGCGCCGTCTGGTCGCCGCAGACAGCATGACCGCCGACCAGGGGTGGGCTGCGCTCGACACCTGGCGTCGGCTCGGCGTCACTCGCCAGCCCATGAGCGGCCTGCTCGACCGCGTCTGGCAGCTGCGGGAGAACGTGACCACGTATGACGCCACGTACGTCGCGCTGGCCGAGGCGCTGGACTGTGCCGTCGTCACCGCGGACGGGCGGCTGGGTCGGGCACCGGGTATCCGGTGCCCGGTGACGGTGGTTCCCCGCTGAGGAGCAGGCCGGCCCTCCCGCCGGAGTCGGACGGGAGACGCTCCGGGAGGAAATGATGACCGACGACCCGTACCGGCTGTCCCGCTTCGTCGACGCCCAGGCCGGCACCTACCCGCAGGCGCTCGCCGAGCTGCGCGCCGGGCGCAAGACGAGCCACTGGATGTGGTTCGTCTTTCCGCAGGTGGCCGGGCTCGGCCGCAGCCCGACGGCGCAGCACTACGCGATCAGCGGGCTCGACGAGGCCCGCGCCTACCTCGCCCACCCGGTCCTCGGCCCACGTCTCGTCGAGTCCGCACAGGCCCTCACCGCGCTCGACCAGGACGACCCGGTGGCGGTGTTCGGCCCCGTCGACGCGGTGAAGCTGCGCTCGTCGATGACGCTGTTCGCGCGCGCCGACCCGTCGCAGCCGGTCTTCCGCGCGGTGCTCGAGCAGTACTTCGGCGGGCGGGAGGACGACGCGACGACGTCCCGGCTGTAGTGCTCAGCAGGCTCGTGCTCTGCACACAGGTGTAGGCAGAGCACGAGCGTCTCCAGGACGACTCAGCCGGCCGGTCCCCGCCCACTCCGCCGCGTGAGGACGCGAGTCACAGCACTCCACCCGGCGCGCCAGCCCGCCGTCGGCGAGGCTTGATCACGTGAGCGACGACAGCGGATCCGGATACGTCACCGGCGGCCAGGAGTACAGCCGCGACACCAACTACATCTCCGACCGGATCACCGCGGACGGCTCAGGCCGGTGGCCGGTCGAGCCCGGTCGCTACCGGCTGGTCATCGCCCGCGCCTGCCCGTGGGCGAACCGGGCGGCGATCGTGCGGCGCCTGCTCGGCCTGGAGCCGGTGATCTCGATGGGCATCTGCGGGCCCACGCACGACGAGCGCAGCTGGACCTTCGACCTCGACCCCGGCGGCCGCGACCCGGTGCTCGGATACGAGCGGCTGCAGGAGGCCTTCTTCGCCCGCGACCCGGAGTACCCGCGCGGCATCACGGTGCCGGCGATGGTCGACGTCCCGACGAAGGCCGTCGTCACCAACGACTTCCTGCAGATGACGCTGGACTTCTCCACGCAGTGGACCGCCCACCACCGCGACGGCGCACCCGACCTCTACCCCGAGCACCTGCGGGACGAGATGGACGAGGTCATGCAGCGGGTCTACACCGAGGTCAACAACGGCGTGTACCGGTGCGGGTTCGCCGGTTCACAGCGGGCCTACGACCAGGCCTACGAGCGGCTCTGGACGGCGCTGGACTGGCTCGAGGAGCGGCTGGCGACCCGGCGGTACCTCATGGGCGACACGATCACCGAGGCCGACGTCCGGCTGTTCACCACGCTGGCCCGCTTCGACGCCGTCTACCACGGCCACTTCAAGTGCAACCGGCAGAAGCTGTCCGAGATGCCGGCGCTGTGGGCCTACGCGCGGGACCTGTTCCAGACGCCGGGGTTCGGCGACACCATCGACTTCCCGCAGATCAAGGAGCACTACTACGTCGTCCACGCCGACATCAACCCGACGCAGGTCATCCCGATGGGCCCGGACACGAGCACCTGGCTGACCCCGCACGGCCGCGAGGAGCTCGGCGGGTCACCCTACGGCGACGGCACCCCGCCGGGCCCGGTCGCGCCCGGCGAGGAGGTGCCGGCCGACCGGGGTCCCGGCGGCATCGGCCACCGCCCCGACGAGGAGCGGCAGCACTGAGCCCGGGCGGAGGCGGGGTCAGCCGCCCCCGCCTCCGCCACCGTCGCCCCCACCGCCTCCGTCGGAGCCGCCGCCCCCGTCACCGCTGGTGGCGAGGAAGCCGCCGGCCGCCAGCGTCCCGGGGCCGTGCGCACGGCGGAGCGACGACCGGCCCACGTAGTACCCGCCACCCGCGTCGAAGCCCTGGCGCCGCTCGGACGAGGCGCGGTACCGCTGCATGCTGAACGTCATGAGGAGGCCCGCCAGCACGGCGAGCACCACGACTGCCGTCATGCGAGAACGGTCCCCGTCCCCCTGCCGCCGATCGGGTGGAAGTGCCCCCTGCGCGCCGCCGGACGGGTCAGTCCCCGCCGCCTCCCCCGCCGCCGTCACCGCCGCCACCGCCGTCGCCGCCGCCCCACCCGCCGGAGTCGGAGTGGCTGCCGTGGTGACCGTCGGACCAGGAGCCGTCGCCGTACGAGCCGCCGTCGCCCCCGCTGTGACGCGCGTGGCGGCCGGGCGGACGGGACCGGCTCAGCCGTGAGCTGAGCATCATCAGGAAGACCGCCACCAGAACGGTCACGATCACGAAGGCCGTCATGGGCGGGACTGTGCCCGACGCCGGCGCCGAGCGGGAGGGATCACTCCGCGGCACTCCTCGTCCGCAGGTGCCGCGACCTGCGCCGTCACCGGGTCGGCACAGCGCCGCGGCGCCGGCCAGGGTCTCCCGCTCGAGCCACTCCAGCAGGAACCGCGGGCCGTCCACCCGACGACCGTGACGCCTCCGGGCGTCGGGAGGCACCCGGGGGTCGTCGTGACAGGCGACGACACACCCGGGTGTCCGCACGACCCGGTGACGGCGAGGTGCCCGGTCGACGGGGGCGGGGCGGCGGTGCGCCACCGCCCCCGTCGTCCTGGGATGTCGGGCGGGGAGATCAGGGGTGCCGAGCCGGCGGGACGCCCGCCGCGCGGAACCCCCAGCCCCGATACCTCCCCGCCCGGTGGCCCGGACCCAGCGAGTGCCAGGTCAGGGTCACGCCCGGGAGGGCGTCGCACTGCCGACGGTGCGGTGCGGGGAGGACCCGACCTCGGCCGGCGGCTGGTGCACGCCCGGCAGGGAGGTCAGTCGGGAGAGAAGGACGGGTCGCGCAGGGCGGCGGACACGACGGCGGCGGGCGACGTCGGTGCCCAGACGAAGGAGTAGGCGGCGGGCGGCACCGCGCAGGGGCACACCGCCGCCACGGCGGCGACCGAGGTCGACGACGACAACGTCGGCGCCGCGGGCGCGGGCGGCCTGGGGTCGGGCGTCGGGGACACGGGCTCGGCCGGCAGGTCGGGAGCGGCCGGCGGGTCGCCGCGCGCGGGGGCGGACCGCGAGCCGGTCCGGGTGTCCGCGCGCTTCGTGTCCGCAGCCGAGCCGGCCGGGGACGGGTCGGTGCTCACGAGCGGCGCGGTCGCCGACTCCAACTCGGGCAGGTCCGCGGCGGTGGGGCTGCCGACGATCGTGGCGACGGCGGACACCGCCACCCCGACGACGACGTCGACGGCCGCGGTGGCGACGGGCGCCTGCGCGGCCGGTTCGCCGACCTCTCCGGCGGGGGCGGCCTCTGCCTTGACGGCCGGCTCGGCCGGTTCCTCGGCCGCTGCGACGGGCTCGAGAACCAGGTCGGTCACGGGCTCGGTCACGGGCTCGGTCACGGGCTCGGTCACGGGCTCGGTCACGGGCTCCGCCGTGGGTACGACGACCTCGGGAACGACGACCTCGGGAACGACGACCTCGGGAACGACGACTTCCGGTGCAGGCGCCACCGGCAGGACCACCGGTGCGACGACCGGCTCGAAGCCCGGGGGCACGAGGTCGACGACCGGCGCCGGCAACGAAGGCACGACGTCCGGCGCCGGGGCCACCACCGGTTCGAGGACCGGAGGCACGACCTCGCCCACCGGCCCGAGCACCGGAGGCAGCACCTCGCCCACCGGCGCGACGACGGGGGGCACGACGTCCGGCAGCGGCGACACCACCGGCGGAACGACCACGTCCACCACCGGGATGACCGGCGGCGGCACCGCTCCGCCTCCGCTGCCGGGCCGCTCGACGATCGGGGGGACGACCGGTTCGACGACGGGTCCGACCACGGGCGGCACGACGACGTCGACCACCGGATCGACGACCTCGACGACCGGTTTCAGCACCGGTCCCGCAACCGGCGGGACCACGACGTCCACGACCGGGGTCGGGGGCGTGGGCCGCACCGGCCCACCTCCGTGGCCGGGCACGTCGGGGACCGGCGGGACGGTCACCGGCGGGAGGACCTCGACCACCGGCTCGACGACCGGCTCGACGACCGGTCCCGCAACCGGCGGGACCACGACGTCCACGACCGGGGTCGGGGGCGTGGGCCGCACCGGCCCACCTCCGTGGCCGGGCACGTCGGGGACCGGCGGGACGGTCACCGGCGGGACGGTCACCGGCGGGAGGACCTCGACCACCGGCTCCACGACCGGCTCGACGACCGGAGCGGTAACCGGCGGGACCACGGCCTCGGCGACCGGAGCCGCCTGCGGCGGGAGCACCGGGCCGCTTCCCCGGCCGGGGTTGTCGGGGACCGGCGGGACGGTGACCGGCGGGAGGACCTCGACCGCCGGCTGCACGACCGGCTCGACGACCTCGGCCACCGGCTCCTCCACCGGAGCCGCGGCGGGCGGGACGACAGGCTCGAGGACCGGCTCGACGACCGGCTCGACGCCCTCGGTGACCGGCTCCGGCGTTCCCGCGGGAACGTCCGGCTCCACGACCGATGCCACCGGCTCGGTCACGGCCTCGGCCACCGGAGCGACGTCCTCGACCACCGGCAGCGGCGTCTCCACGGGAACGTCGGCGGGCGGATCCACCGCCGGGACGGGCAGCTCGGCAGGCGCCTCGGCGACGTCCTCCACCACCGACAGCGGCGTCTCCACGGGAACGTCGGCCGGCGGCTCCACTGCCGGGACGGGCAGCTCGGCAGGCGCCTCGGCGACCGGCTCGGTCGCCGGTTCCGGCGCTTCCGCGGGAACGTCCGGCTCCACCGCCGGGACGGGCACCTCGGCAGGCGCCCCGGCGACCGGCTCGACGACCTCCTCGACCACCGGCACCGGCGTTCCCGCGGGAACGCCGACCGCCTCGACAGCACCGCCGAGCGCGGTGCCCGCGGGGTCGAGGGGATCCTCGGCGCGCGCCGGGGAGGACGCCAGGAGCAGCACGGCGTGGATGCCCGCCACCAGGCAGGCCAGCAGGAGGAGCCTCCGCAACCCGGGCACGGCGACTGCGGACCTCACAGCCACCGGTGCCGAGTCTGCTCCCCGCACACGAGCAGACTAAGCCGGATCGGATCCGTCCGCTCGTGGATCACGGTTTCCCGGAGCCAGGCGTGCGGGCGCTCAGACGACGCGGATCCGGAGCCGGCGGAACCCGCGGCCCTTGCTCTCCAGCTTCACCACCTCGACCCGACCGACCATCGCCGTGGACGCCACGTGCGTGCCGCCGTCGGCCTGCAGGTCCAGGCCCACGATGTCGACGATGCGCACCTGCTGGATGTCGGGCGGCAGCAGGTCGGTGGCGGTCCGGATGAGGTCGGGGATCGCGTAGGCCTCCTCGCGGGGCAGCGTGCGCACCTCGATCGGCCGGTCGGCGGCGATCTCGGCGTTCACGGCCTCCGCCACCCGGTCGCGGAAGTCGGCGGGCACCTCGGGGAGGTCGAAGTCCATCCGCGCGGTCAGCGGCTCCATGTTGCCGCCGGTGACCTTCGCGCCGAAGTCGCGCAGCACGACCCCGGTGAGCACGTGCAGCCCCGAGTGGGTGCGCATCAGCGCGGTGCGCCGCTCGTCGTCGAGCGCGCCGCGCACCGCCGTCCCGGGCGGGGGCACCGGGTCGCCCTCGACAGGGACCAGGTAGAGGTCGTCGCCCTTCACCGTCCCGGCGATCCGCGTGCGCACCCCACCCCACAGCAGCACGCCCTCGTCCGGCGGCTGCCCGCCGCCGCCCGGGTAGAAGGCGGAGCGGTCGAGGACGACGCCCCGCTCGGGGTCGACGGCGACGACGGTCGCGTCCCACTCGCGGACGGTGGCGTCGGCGAGGTCGAGCCGGTGGGTGTGGCCGTGCCGGTCAGCGCTCACGGGTCCATGCTGCCCGGTCAGGCGGCCACCTCGGTGAGCGCGTCGGCCCGGGCGAGGAAGGCCGCCACCAGCCGGGCGCAGGCCGCGGCCGCCTCGGGCGCCCGCTCGGCGACCTCCCGCCGCAGCGTCGGCACGAGCGCGGCGGCCTCCGGCGGGGGCGGGCCGGTGAGCGCCCAGGTCTCCTCCCACGCCGCGAAGGCGGCCGGGTCGATCTCCGGGTGGAACTGCACGCCCAGGTGCGGGCCGGCCGCGAACGCCTGCACCGCGCGCCCGGTCCGGGCCACCTCGACCGCCCCGGGCGGCACGGTGAACCGGTCGCCGTGGAACTCGAACCACGGCCCGGAAGGCACCAGCGCGGGGTCGGCGGTCGCGACGTCGAGGAAGCCGTGCTCGCCCTCGGGCGCCGGCGCCACGACCCCGCCGAGCACCCGCGCCAGCGCCTGGCCGCCGAAGCAGACGCCGAGCACCGGCGTCCCCGCGTCGACCGCCCGCCGCAGGTAGGCCAGCTCCGCGCCGAGCCACGGCACGGCGTCGTCGTAGGCGGCCGCACCCGAGCCCATCACCACGAGCGTGCGCAGGCCCGCCGGGTCGGGCAGGTCGGTGACCAGCGCCGACGGCCCGACGGTCGTGCCGACGACGACGGTCAGCCCCTGCGCCCCCAGCGCCGGCCGCAGCGTGCCGAGCAGCCGGGTGCCGCGGGAGGGATCGGCGTCGTGGACGAGGACGAGGGCGGTCTCCACGGGTGCAGTATCGGCGGGTGCCCGAGGGACCCCGACCGTCCGCGCCCGACGCCGTCCGCACGGTCCCGACCGGCGACGTCGACCTCGCCGCGACGCTCGGCTCGGTCCTCTGGCTGCCCCGCGACCCGACGGCGCGGCTCACACCCGGCCGGTTCGAGCGGGCCACCTGTACGCCGGAGGGCAGCGGCACCGTCGTCGTCACGTGGACGCCGGGCGCCGGCACCGCGCGGGTGGAGGCGTTCGGGGACGGCGCCGGCTGGCTGCTCGAGCGCGCTCCCCGGCTGCTCGGCTGCGAGGACGACGTCACCGGCTTCGACCCCGCCGGCCCGCCGCTGCGCGACCTGTGGCGGCGCCACGGCCGGCGCCGGATCGCCCGCACCGGCACGCTCTGGCACGACCTGGCCTGCCTGGTCGTGCAGCAGCGGATCAGCCGGCTCGACGCCGCCGACCACTGGCGCCGCCTGGTGACCACCCACGGCTCCCCCGCGCACGGCGTCCCCGACCTGTGGGCACCGCCGCCTCCGGCCGCCCTCGCCCGGCTGTCCCACGCCGACCTGCACCGCCTCGGTCTCGAACGCAGGCGGGCGCAGACCCTGGTCGCGGCCGGCGCCGCGCTGGCCGGGCACCAGGACCTCGCCGACGGCGACGCGGCCGCCGGCACCGCGGCGCTGCGCTCGGTCCCGGGCGTCGGCCCGTGGACCACCGGCTGCCTGGCCGCGCTCACCTGGGGCGACCGGGACGCCGTCATCACCGGCGACAGCGGCATCCCGTCGCTGGTGGCGTGGGTGCTCGCCGGCCGGGCCCGGGCCGACGACGCCGCCATGCTCGAGCTGCTCGAGCCCCACCGGCCGCACCGCTACCGCGTGCTCGGCCTGGTCATGGCCAGCGGCCGGCGGCCTCCGCGGACCTCACCGCGCGGCCGCCGGGAGGACATCACCCGCCGCTGACCGGCCGGTTCGGCCGGGGTCTTCCGCTGGCGCGTCCGGTCCAGCAGGCTGTGCGACGCGGCGGTGCCGCGCGGGCGCCGCCGTCCCGACAGGAGGACGGCATGTACGCACGCTCGACCACGCTCACCGGGACACCCATGACCGTCGACGACGGCATCTCGTACGTCGTCGACGAGGTGATGCCCGCGGTCACGAGCATGCCGGGCAACGTCGGCCTGTCGATGCTGGCCGACCGGGAGACCGGGCGCTGCATCGTCACCTCGTCCTGGCACGACCGCGAGGCGATGGCGGCGAGCGAGGACGGGGTGAAGGGGCTGCGCGAGCGGGCCGGCGGCATCTTCGGCGGCCCGCCGGAGGTGCACGAGTGGGAGGTCGCGGTCATGCACCGCCGCTCGGAGGCGCCGTCGGGCGCGGCCACCCGGGTGACGTGGAGCCGGGCCGACCCCGCCGACGTCGACCGCATCCTCGACGCCTACCGGACGATCATGGTGCCGCGGATGGAGGGCTACGCCGGCTTCTGCAGCGTGAGCCTGTTCCTCGACCGGGAGAAGGGACTGGCCTCCTCCGCCGTCACCTTCGAGGACCGCGAGTGCATGGCCGCCAGCCGCACCCACGCCCGCGCCAGCCGGGACGACTTCGCCCGCCTCATGCGGATGGAGATCACCGACCACGACGAGTTCGACCTCATCCTCGCCCACCTCCGCATCCCCGAGACGGTCTAGCGCCGGCCGGGCCGGCGGTCACACCACCCGGGTGAACGCCGGCCAGACGTCGTCGGGGGCGGCGGCGACCAGGCCCGCGCCGAGCGCGCGCGACCACGCCAGCTCCGTGCCGGCCTCGTCGCGCCACGACCAGCAGCGCCGGGTGAGGTGGTGCAGCCGGTGCTCCTGGGTGAAGCCGATCGCGCCGTGCACCTGGTGGGCGAGCTTGGCGACCGTCCCGACCGCCTCCCCCGCGCGCACCTTCGCCGCGGCCGCGGCGAGCACCACGGTGTCCGCGTCACGGTCGAGCGCCTGGACGGCGGCGTCGACGAGCGCGGCGGTGGCGGTGACCTCGCCGGCCATCTGCGCGAGCTCCACCTGGATCGCCTGGAACTTCCCCAGCGGCCGGCCGAACTGCACCCGCTCGCCCGCGTACTGCACCGTCCACGCCAGCACCTGCTCGAGCGCCGCGGCGACCTGCACCGCCCGGGCCAGCGCGTAGCGGGCCCGCACGAGGTCCGCCTTCGCCGGTGACAGCAGCGCCCCGGGCACGCCGACGCCGTCGAGCACCAGCGACCCGCGCGGCTCCCCGGCCAGGTTGACCGCCCGGGACGCGTCGAGCCCCGCGGCGTCGACCACGGCCAGCACCACCCCCTCGATGCCGGCCGGCGGGCCGGCGAGCACCGCGACGTGCCGCGCGACGCCGGCCCACGGGACGTCGGTGGCGGTGCCGGTGAGCACGAACCGCCCCGGGCCGTCGCCGTCGTCGGAGGGCTCGGCGATGACCGCCCCGTCCACCGCCACGGTCAGCGGCTCCTCCGGCGAGGGCAGGGCCAGCCCGGCGGCCAGCACCGCCGACCCGGCGACGAGCAGCTGCTCGGCCACCGGCACCGCGCCGGCGCCCGCGGCCAGGGTGCGCACCACCGCGACGGCGTCGGCGAGCTCACCGCCGGACCCGCCGGCCTCCTCGGGCAGCCCGACGCCGGTCAGCCCGGCCTCCGCGAGGTCGGTCCACAGGCCCTCGTCCCACGGCCGCTCGGCGGTGAGCACGAACGGCTCGTGCGCGGCGAGGATCTCCCGGACGGTCGCGACCACCAGGTCCTGCTCGCTCATCGCAGCCCCAGCCCGCGCGCCACGATCCCCTTGAGGATCTCGTTGGTCCCGCCGCGCAGCGTGTAGCCGGGGGCGTGCAGCTGCGCCTCGGCCAGCGCCCGCCCGAGCGGGTCGGGGCTGTCCAGCGACGCCGGG
Source organism: Geodermatophilus sp. SYSU D00700 (assembly GCF_054050255.1). Taxonomy (NCBI): domain Bacteria; kingdom Bacillati; phylum Actinomycetota; class Actinomycetes; order Geodermatophilales; family Geodermatophilaceae; genus Geodermatophilus; species Geodermatophilus sp. SYSU D00700. Next base: position 232,061 of record NZ_JBJGZA010000003.1, read on the forward strand.
ACGTCGACCACCCGGCGCACCTCGTCGACGACGTCCTGCTCGAACGTCGTCCCCGCGTCCTTGACCAGCGCGGCCGGGATGTCGGGCAGCTCCCCGCGGTCCAGCGCGGCCGCGATCCGCAGCGACAGCTGCCGCAGCGCCAGCGCCCGCGCCGACAGCCGGCCGAGCACCGCGAGCTGCGCGGGGTCGCCGGAGGCGGCGGCGCGGCGGCCGAACTCGGCCAGCAGCGGCCAGGTGGACAGGAACCGCTCGGGCCCGGAGCGCTCGAAGGCCAGCTCCGCGGTCACCTGGTGCCAGCCGGCGCCCTCGGTGCCCAGGAGCATCTCGCCGGGGACGACGACGTCGTCGAACACGACCTCGTTGAAGTGGTGGCCGCCGTCGAGGATGCGGATGGGGTTGACCGTGATGCCGGGCAGCGACAGGTCGACCAGCAGCTGGGTCAGCCCCTGGTGCTTGCCGCGCGGGCCCTCGCCGGGCGGGCCCGAACGCACGAGCACGATCCCGTAGTGCGAGTGGTGGGCGTTGCTGGTCCACACCTTCGCCCCGTTGACCACCCAGTCGCCGTCGGCGGTGCGGGTGGCGCGGGTGCGGATGGAGGCGAGGTCGGAGCCGCTGTCGGGCTCGCTCATCCCGATGACGAAGTAGCACTCCCCCGCGGCGATGCGCGGCAGGATCTCCTTGCGCTGCGCCTCGGTGCCGTAGCGCAGCAGGTTGGGCCCGGACTGCCGGTCGGCGATCCAGTGCGCGGCCACCGGCGCCCCGGCGGCGAGCAGCTCCTCGGTGACGGCGTAGCGCTCCATCGCCGTCCGCTCGTGGCCGCCGTACTCCCTCGGCCAGGTCATGCCCAGCCAGCCGCGGGCGCCGAGCTTGCGGGAGAAGCCGGGATCCACGCCGGAGAGCCAGGTGTCGACGTGGGTGGTGAACGTGCCGGCGGCGAGCTCCTCGGCGAGGAACTGCCGCACCTCGAGGCGGACCTGCTCGGCGGCCTCCGACCGCGGCGCGGGCGCCAGGGTCAACTGGTCGGTGCTCATGCGGACTCCGGTTCCCCACGTCGTCGTGGCAGTTGTCTGCCCACGGTTGTACAGCGCACCGGCCGGGGCCCGCCCGGGAGGGTCAGCGCCGGTCGTCGCCGGGGAACGCGTCGGCGGCGAGCTGGCGCAGCTCCGCGACGGCGTCCCCGGCCACCGTGGCCAGCCGGGTGGCCGCGCCCGACACCAGGCGGCGGACGGCGGCGGGGTCCAGGCCGAGGAACTCGCCGATCCCCGCGGCGGCGTCCAGGCCCGGGAACGCACGCGCCGGTTCCGGCGCCGCCGCCTGCTCGGGCGACCAGCGCATGGCGTCGGCGGAGACGGTGAGGTCGCCACCGGCGCCGTCGAGGGCGTCGCAGAGGTCGTCGCTGGCCGCGCGCCGCGGGGCGCGCTCCTCGCCGGCAGGTCCCACGGCCGCCTCCTCGGGGTGCGCGCCGACGTGCTGGGGGGATACCGCGATGGTCCGCCCGGGGCGGGCCGGCCGCCAGGGGTCGGCGTGGACGCAGGTCAGGGCAGCCGGGTCAGCGCCAGCAGCGCGACGTCGTCGGCCCGGCGGGGCCCGGTCAGCGCCGCCAGCAGCCGGTCGCAGAGCTCGTCGGGGTCGGCGACCTCTCCCTCCTCGCCGGCGGCCACGGCCCGCAGCCGGGCCAGGCCGGTGTCGATGTCGGCGGTGCGGCTCTCCACCAGCCCGTCGGTGTAGAGCACCAGCGTGGCACCCGCCGGCAGAAGGCCCGACCACTCCGGCGCCGGGCCCGGCGGCGCGCCCAGCAGCCGGCCGGCGGGGACGTCGAGCAGCTCGGCCCGCCCGCCCGAGACCAGCAGCGGCGGCGGGTGCCCGGCCGAGGCGATCCGTAGCGCGCCGGTGGCCGGGTCGAGCCGCGCGAACAGCGCCGTGGCCATGCGGGGCAGCCCGAGCAGCGGCCAGCTGCCGTGCAGCCGGTCGACCAGCTCGGTCGGACCCGGCCGCTCGGCCAGCAGCGCCCGGTGCACGCTGCGCAGCTGCCCCATGGTCGCCGCGGCGGTCACGTCGTGGCCGACGACGTCCCCGACGGCCAGCGCGACGTCGCCCTCCGGCAGCGGGACGACGTCGTGGAAGTCGCCGCCCACGTCGGCGCCGCGGCTGCCGGGGAGGTAGCGCACCGCCAGCGCCAGCCCGGGCACCGACGGGGGCACCGGCGGCAGCAGGCTCGCCTGCAGCGCGTGCGAGGTCCGCGACTCGAGCTCGATGCGGGCGGCGACCTCCAGGCCCTGCGACATCTGCAGCGCCAGCTGCTCGGCGGTCTCGACGTCGGCCTCGGTGAACGGCCCCCGCCGGGCGTCGTTGCCGAGCGTGATCACCCCGAGGGACCGGTTGTCGGCGACCAGCGGCACGCAGACCAGGTCGGTCAGCTCGAGCGCGGAGGAGACCGCCAGGTGCCCCGGGCCGGTGACCATGCGCACCAGCCGGCCCTGGTCGACGCCCCGCAGCCACACCGTCCGCCGCCCGGCCATCGCCTGCACGCTCGGGTGGTTGCCGTCGCGGCGCGGCAGGTGCAGGTCGCGCAGCTCCTCGACCAGGTGCCGGCGGGCGGGGTCGGCGTGCGCCACGACCGGCTCGACCAGGCCCCGCTCGGTGAGCACGTCGATGACGCAGACCGCGGCCAGCCGGGTCACCGCCAGCCTCGCCAGGCCCTCGACGGTCTCGGTCATCCCGTGCCCGGCGGCCATCAGCCGCGCCGCCTCGAGGAGGAACGCCGACCGGTCGGCCTGCCGCACTGTCTCCTCGTGCAGCCGGACCCGCTCCAGCGCCTGGCCCGCCTGCCGGCCCAGCGTGGCCAGCAGCTCGGCGTCGGCGGAGGTCAGCGCGCCGCGCGTGCCCGGCTCGCTCAGGCTGATCAGCTCGCTGTCGTCGGTGACGCCGAGGACGAGGACCAGCGCCCCCAGGTGCCGGTCGTCGGCGGCCGACACCGGGACGACGACGATCGACTCCTGCCCGGCCTCGGCCATCGCCGCCGCCAGCTCGGGCCACCGCTCGCGCAGCCCCGGGCCCAGCGGCACCGCCCGCACCCCGCCGGCCCGCACGAGCTCCACACCGTCCTCGGCCGCCGAGACCAGCGCGTCGCGCAGCTCGGGCGTCAGGCCCTCGGCGGCGGCGAGGGCGACCGGCACCGGCCGCCCGGGCACCGCGCGCCCGGGGCGGTGCCGGGCCAGCCACAGGCCGGCGCCGCCCGCCTGCACGGCGCCGCGGGCCCGGCGGACGACGACGTCGGCGACCCGCTCGGGCGAGGCCGCGGCGGCGAGCTCGGAGACGACCTGCTGCAGCGTCCGCGCCCGCGCCTCGGAGTCGGCGGCGGCCCGCTGCGCGGCCAGCAGCGCCCGCTCGTAGCGCCGCCGGGAGGTGGCCTCGAAGACCGTGGCCCGCACCAGCAGCGGCCGCCCGTCGTCGTCGCGCACCTCGACGGCGTTGACCAGGCAGGGCAGCACCGAGCCGTCGGCTCGGACGACGTCGAGCGCGACCTCCCGCACCGCCCCCTGCAGCCGCAGCAGCGGCGCGAGGTGGGTCTCGAAGTACACCCGCCCGCCGGCGCTGAGCAGGTCGGGCAGCCGGCGGCCGAGGACCTCGTCGGGCAGGCGCCCGGTCCACGTGCAGAACGTGCCGTTGACCTTGACCACCCGCCCGTCGGGGACCATCGACAGGTAGCCGCACGGGGCGTTCTCGTACAGGTCGGCGGGGTCCTCCTCCAGCAGGCGGGCGAGACCGCCCGGACGCTCGTGCCGTTCCTCCCCCACGGTGCCGTCCGTCTCAGCGCTCGAGGAACGCCCGGATCGCCGCCACCGTCTCCTCCGGCGCCGACAGGTGGGGGCAGTGCCCGGTCGCGGCCAGCTGGGTGAAGACGCTGCCCGGCACCTGCTGGTGCACGTAGCGCCCCACCGGCTCGGGGGCGATGGAGTCGTCGGTGCACTGCAGGACCAGGGTCGGCACGCAGACGGCGGGCAGGTCGGCCCGGTTGTCGGAGAGGAAGGTGACCCGGGCGAACTGGCGGGCCACCACGGGGTCGGTGCGGCAGAAGCTCGCGGTGAGCTCGGCGGCCACCTCCGGGTTCTCCGGTCCCGCCACGACCGGCCCCAGCGCCGCCGCCCACTGCTCGGGGTTGCTGTCGAGCGAGTCCAGCAGCGCGGCGACGTCGGCCCGGCTGAACCCACCGGTGTAGCCCTCGTCGTCGACGTAGCGGGGGCTGGGCCCGACCATCACCAGCGCGCCGAACAGCTCCGGCGCCCGGAGGACGGCGAGCACGCCGATCATGGCGCTCACCGAGTGGCCGACGAACACGACGTCGGAGAGGCGCAGCGCCCGGCAGAGGTCGACGACGTCGTCGGCGTAGCCGCCCAGCGACGCGTACCGCTGCGGGTCGTAGGCGGTGAGGTCGGAGCCGCCCGAGCCGACGTGGTCGAAGGTGACCACCCGGTGGTCGACGGCGAAGTCGGGTTCGACGGCGCGCCACATCGTCTGGTCGCAGCCGAATCCGTGCGCCAGGAGCATCGGCCGGGCCGTCTCCGGTCCGCTCACGCGCACACAGTTCCGTGTGACCACGCTCACCGCCCGACCGTAACGGACGGACACGTCCCTGTCCCCGTCCCACCCCCCAGCGCGCCGGGACACGCCGCGCGCGACCCCCTGTCCCCCGGCGGTGCGGCTGCCTACCCTGCCCTCGTCCCGGGCCGCAGAGCCCCTCGCGCGCCCGGGCCCGGACCCGCACCGAGGGGTGTCATGACCGTCGCACCGGCTCCCTCCCGCCCCGCCGTCCCGGGCGGTCCCGCACTCCGCACGGGCAGCTCCCGCGCGGTCGACTCCGAGCTCGTGCTGCACCGGCTGGTGCGCCGCGAGCTGCGGGTGCTGGCCGAGCTGTCCACCTGGGCACCGGCCGACGACGCCGCCCGCGCCGCCGCGCTCACCCGCCACGCCGACCTGGTCGGCCGGGTGCTGCTGGCCCACCACGCCACCGAGCGCGAGCTGCTCTGGCCGGCGCTGCTGGCGGCCCTGCCGGCCGGCGGCGCGGACGCCGCGCGGGCGGCGCTGGCGGGCTGGACCGCCCGCTGCGCCGCCGTGGACAACGCGCTGCGCGACCTGTCGACCGCGGCCCGGCAGTGGGCGGTGGCCCGCACCGAGCGGGCGCGGGACGCCTTCGCCCTGGCGTGCCTGGACCTCGCCCGCGCCGTCGAGGAGCACACCGCCGCCGAGGAGCGCGACCTGCTGCCGCTGGTGGCCGCGCACCTGCCGCCCGCGCGGTGGACGGCGATCAGCCGCGCCGCGCGCCCGGTGCTCGGCCGCCGTGAGCGGCTGCTGGTGCTGGGACTGGCCCTCGAGGACGCCTCCCCCGCCGAGCGGGCCCGGCTGCTGTCGGGCGTGGACCGCCGGCTGCGGCTGGCCTGGCGGCTGACCGGCCGGCGGTCCCACCGCGCCGCGGTGGTCCGGCTGCGCGGGGCTCCCCCGGCCGCCTGAGGCGGGGGCTCAGTAGCGGGAGGTGCCGCAGTCGCGGCAGCGCTTCTTGGCCGTGGTGGTCTCGCCGGAGCAGTTCGGGCAGCTCCAGGTGACCCGGTCGCCGGTGCGCTCGGTGGTGCGGTCGGTGACGGTGGTGCTCATCGCGTCGTTCTCCCTGTCCTCCGGAGCCCCCGACGGTAGGCCGCCGGGATGACGGGGAGGTGTCGTGCGGGTTGCCGACGGTGCCGGGCCTCCCCTGGCCGGCCGCCATCGGGCCACGCGGCACTGGCGGCCCACTGGGACGCGGGTGCAAGTGGGCCTCCCAGTCGCGCTGCAGTCCCGCGCAGGGGGTGGGCGGGAGCGTCCTCGCAGCGAGCCGGACCGCGGCTCCCCACCGAGGAGGCACTGCCATGACCCGCACCCGCCTGACCCGCACGCTGCTCCGCACCGCCGTCCCCACCGCCGCGTTCGCCGCGGTGCTCGCCACCACCGGCACCGCGTCGGCGGACTCCTACGCCTACAACGCCTACGACACCGACGGCAACGGCTACATCGACCTCTACGCCTTCGACGACAGCGGCGACGGCTGGGAGGACACCTGGGCGGTCGACTGGGACGAGAACGGCCTGACCGAGCAGGTCGCCGTCGACACCGACGGCGACGGCTGGGCCGACACGTTCGCCTTCGACAGCGACGAGGACGGCTACGTCGAGGAGGTCGGCGTCGACACGACCTACAACGGCCTGCCCGACGTCTGGGGCGCCGACACCGACTACGACGGCTACGTCGACGCGGTCGCCTACGACTACGACGACGACGGCTACGCCGACCACTCCGAGCTCGCGACCTCCGCGTCCTACGCCTACACGTCGGTGAGCTACGTGTTCGCCGAGGCCGACGGCTGGACCTACTGGGAGGTCAGCGTCGAGTACGGCTACGGCCTGGTCTCCGAGCAGACCGCGGACAGCGGCATCGACGCCAAGACCGGCGCCCTGCAGATCACCGGGAACACCGCCGACGACGACGCGGTCGACGCGGCCGCCGACGCCCTGCGGACGCTGTTCTGAGCCCGGACCGGTGAACGCCGCGGCCGGCGCCGGTCACGAGGACGCGAGGCACCCCCTTCCTCCTCGTCCCCGGCGCCGGCGGGCGCGCGACCGGCCCGACCCGGCGGCGCGAGCCGGCGACACGCGCAGGCACGTGACGCGGAGCCCGGGACGGCGGAGGATGGACGGCCGCTCTCCGTGCCGGCAGGACCCGCGCGGCAGGGCCCGGAACCCGTCCTAGCAGAGGGAAGTGCAGTGCCGGCCACCCCGTCCGACGTCGTCCCCGACCCCGAACTGGCCCGCGAGCAGGAGTACGTCACCGACCTCTACCACCGCCTGGACGCCGCCCGCGAGCTGGCCGCCCGGCGGATGCGGCAGGCGATCACCTGGCCCGCCGTCGACCCGCAGGCGCTGCAGGAGCGCGACGCCACCGTGCGCTTCCACGGCGAGCGGGTCGTCGCCCTCGACGCCGCCGAGGCGGGGTTGTGCGTCGGTCGCATCGACCGCGCCGACGACGGCGGCGCGCTCTACGTCGGCCGGATCGGCCTGCCCGCCGACGACCCGGCCGGCGACCCCGCGCTGGTCGACTGGCGCGCTCCGGCCGCGCGGCCGTTCTACGTCGCCACGCCCGCGCACCCGCTGGGCATCGTGCGCCGCCGGCACATCCGCACCCGCGGGCGCACCGTCGTCCGCCTCGACGACGAGGTGCTCACCACCGGCGTCGCCGGGTCGGGGCTGACCGGCGAGGCCGCACTGCTCTCGGCGTTGGACGCCTCGCGGACCGGGCGCATGACCGACATCGTGCGCACCATCCAGGCCGAGCAGGACCGGGTCATCCGCAGCGACGCCGCGGGCGTGCTCGTCGTCCAGGGCGGCCCGGGCACCGGGAAGACGGCGGTCGCGCTGCACCGCGCGGCCTACCTGCTCTACACCCACCGGGAGCGGCTGGCCCGCCGTGGCCTGCTCGTCGTCGGCCCCACGCCGACCTTCCTGCGCTACATCGCCGACGTGCTGCCCGCCCTCGGCGAGACCGGCGTGCTGCTGGCCGGGCTGGGACAGCTGCGGCCGGGCCTGGACGCCCGCGGCGAGGAGCCGCCGGAGACGGCGGCGCTCAAGGGCCGGCTGGAGATGGTCGACGTGCTGCGCGCCGCGGTCGCCGACCGCCAGGTGGTGCCCGACGCGCCGCTGGAGGTCGTCGTCGACGGCTACCCGCTGCGGCTGCGGCCGATCGACGTCAGCCGGGCGCGGGCCGCGGCCCGCAAGGCCGACCCGCTGCACAACCTGGCCCGGCCGGTGTTCGTCCAGCGGGTGGTCGACACGCTGACCCGCCGCTACGTCGACCGGATCGGCGCCGGCGTGCAGGCCGGAGCCGACCTGTTCGACCGGGAGGACGTCGCCGCGCTGCGCCGGGAGGTCGCCGAGGACCCGCAGGTGCGCTCGCTGCTGGCCCGGCTGTGGCCGGTGCTCACCCCCGAGCGGCTGCTCACCGACCTCTACGCCGACCCGGCACGCATCGCCGCGGCCACGCCGGAGTGGTCCGACGCCGACCGCGCGCTGCTGCACCGCCCTTCTGGCAGCGCCTGGACGCCGGCCGACGTGCCGCTGCTGGAGGAGGCCGAGGAGCTGCTCGGCTTCGACGACAGCGTGCAGCGCGCCCGCGCCGAGCGGGACCGCCACCGCGCGCTGCGGCGGGCGCAGGAGACCCTCGACGTGCTGCACGGCTCCCGGTCGGTGGACCTGGAGGACGAGCACCTGGAGGCCGAGGTGCTCAGCGCCGGCGACCTGCTCTCGGCCGAGGACCTCGCCGACCGGCACCGGGAGCTCGACCTGCGCACCACCGCCGAGCGGGCCGCCGCCGACCGGACCTGGACCTTCGGGCACGTCGTCGTCGACGAGGCGCAGGAGCTCTCGCCGATGGCGTGGCGGCTGCTGGTGCGCCGCTGCCCGACCCGGTCGATGACCGTCGTCGGCGACGTCGCGCAGACCGGCAGCCTGGCCGGCGCCGACCGCTGGGAGGAGGTGCTCTCGCCGCACGTGGGGAGCGCCTGGCGGCTGGAGGAGCTGACGGTCAACTACCGGACGCCGGCGGAGGTCATGGCCGTGGCCGCGGAGGTGCTGGCCGCGACCGGCACCGGGCTGCGGCCGCCGCGCTCGGTGCGCACCGGCGGCACCCCGCCGGTCGCCGAGGTGACCGGGGAGTCCGGCCTCGCCGGGCGGGCGGCGGAGGTCGGCGCGCACCTCGCCGGGCTCGAGGGGACCACGGCGCTGGTCGTGCCGCCGAGCCGGCGCGACGAGGTCGTGGCCGCGCTGTCGGCGCTGCGGCCGGACGTGCAGTCCGGGCCCGACGCCGACTCCTCGCTCGGGCCGGTGGTGCTGCTGCCGGGCGAGGCGAAGGGGCTGGAGTTCGACTCGGTCGTCGTCGTGGACCCGCAGGCGGTGCTCGAGGAGGGCGTGCGCGGGCTCAACGACCTCTACGTCGCGCTCACCCGGGCCACCCAGCGGCTGACCGTGCTATCCCCCGGTCCGCTGCCGGCCGTGCTGTCCGGGCTGGGCGCCGCCGCGGCGTGAGCAGGTCCTCCCGCGTGAGCAGTCGTGCTCTGCACACACCGGTGTGCAGAGCACGACTGTTCGCGCAGGAGCACCACGGCCGCGGCCGGGTCTCCTTCCGCGCACGGTCGTGCTCTGCCCCCACCTGGGGGCAGAGCACGAGGTCCGTGCCGAGACCTCTCTGCACCACGCTCGTGCTCTGCTCCGTATCCGGGGCAGAGCACGACTGCCGCCGGGACTACCTCTGGGCGGCGGCGGGGCGGAGGACGACGCCGCTGGCCGGGCGGGCCGGGATGCGCCGCAGCGAGATCGTGAGGTCCTGGTCGGCGGGGATGTCGAGGGGCAGCCGCGCCAGGCAGGGCGCGAGCGCGGCGAGCAGCGCCACGGTGATCTGCTCACCCGGGCAGCGGTGGTTGGTGCGAGGGTCGCCGCCGCCCTGCGGCACGAGCTCGTAGGCGCCGATCTCGCGGTCGAGGAAGCGCTCGGGCCGGAAGGCGTAGGGGTCCTCCCACAGCTGCGGGTCGTGGTTCTGCCCGTAGAGGTCGAGCAGCACCATCGCGTTCCGGGGGATGGTCTGCCCGCCGAACTCCAGGCGCCGCGGCGCCCGGCCGCCGATGAACGGCGCGAACGGGTAGAAGCGCCGGACCTCGTGCGCCCACGCCTCGGCGAGTTCCGGGCCGGCGCCGGCCAACTGCTTCCGGTACTCCGGCCAGCGGGCCAGGGCGTGCCCGGAGAAGGCCATGAACCAGGCGACCGCCGTCGTCGGCCGGATGACGTTGAGCAGCTCGACGGCGGCCACCCGCGGGTCGAGCAGCCCGCCGTCGACGTCGCGGTGTGCGGCCACGACCTCGAGCACCGACCCGGGCGGCGCGTCGAGCTCCCCGCGGCGGACCCGCTCCACGATCCCGCCCAGCCACTCCTCGCGCCGGCCGCGGGCCCGCCGCGCCCGCCAGTGCCGCGGCCCGCCGGTGGCGAAGCCGTCGACCATCGCCACGAGGTCGGCGGCCAGCGCCGGCACCTCCTCGTCGGCCAGCGGGACGCCGGCCCAGCGGGTGACCGCCCCGGCGATGACCTCGGCCGACGCGTCGAAGAGCACCACCCGCGGCCGGGTCGCCCACTCCTCCGCGGCGGCGTCCCACGCGGTGGTGGCGCGCTGCACGAGGGCGTCGATCCGCTCGGGGTCCATGAGCACGGACACGAACATCGCCTTGCGGACCCGGTGTGCCGCGCCGTCGAGGGTGTGCACCGCGCCCTTGCCGAACAGCGTCCCCTGCACCGGCTCGGGGATCGCGTGCGCGCGGTGGACGTGGTCCTCGTCGTAGAGGAACCGGGCTGCCTCCGGGCCCTCGATGCCCACCGCGGGCAGGCCGCCCAGCCGGGTGCCCACCGCCCGCTCCCCGTGGGCGCGGCGCAGGTCGGGCAGCCAGGCGTAGCCCTTGGCGAACAGGGCGAGGGAGTTCTCCAGGCGCATGGGCCCGGGCTTGCCCCGCGCCGGACCGGGCCAACCGCTCAGCCGGGCCGCTGGGACTGCAGCCGGTCGTCGCGCGGCTCGGTCGGGGTGTCGGCGGGCGGGTCCGCACCGGGCTCGTCACCGGGCTCGCCCTCGCGCCGCCCGGCCGAGCGGCCGTGGCCCAGCCGGCGCAGCAGCGCGGCGACCTCCCCGGCGGCCGAGGTCGTCGCCGGGCCCTCCGGCAGCCGGCCGGCCACCTCCTGCAGCGCCTCGGCAAGGCGGCGCTCGTCGGCGTCGAGCATGCCGCGGTAGGCGGGGTCGAGCAGGTAGCCCGTCGGCGGGGCGGACAGGCAGCCGAGCAGGTCCAGCAGCACCTCCAGGCGCCGCGCCGCCTCCGCCGGCGCGGTGTCGCCCCGCGCCATGGCCACCGTCTCGACGTCCTGCTCCCACAGCCGGCTGCGCGCGGTGTCCTCCTGCAGCGCCAGCACGGTGCCCGAGCGGTGCCGGGACTGCCGCGAGCCCTGCACGGCGCTGCGCACCTGGTGGGCGATGCGGATGAGGTCGTCGTCGAGCATCGAGGTGCCCACGAACAGCACGTGCCGGGTGAGCAGCAGCGAGTGCAGGACGCCGGACAGCGCCGCCCGCGAGTCGCCCAGCTGCAGGTACTCCTCGCGGGTCAGCACGACGCTGTCGGGGTGGGCGGCGTCGCCGTGCAGCTTGAGCAGCCACGGCCGGCCGGGCCGGGCCTCGTCGTAGGGCAGCACCGCCAGGTCCCGGCCGATGTCGGCGGCGGCGAGCTCGACGAGCGGGTCGTAGTTCGTCGTCACGAACTCCTGCACCGGCAGGTCGGCGATCAGCGCGTGCGCGAGCGCGTACGGGCCCGGGCCGAAGCGCTCCTGGACGAAGTCCTCGAGCCGCTCGCGGCCCAGCTCCCGCGCCAGCAGCGCCGCGGCGTCCTGCGGCGGCAACCGGGTCAGTCCCTCGCGCAGGTCCCCGCCCAGGCCCGTGTGCCCGGCCAGCTCGCCGAGCAGCTGCTCCCACGTGGGCAGGCCGGCGGCCGCGCTCACGCCGGCGCCGATGAACAGCGCCAGCTGGCCGCGGCGCGCCCGCTCCCCCAGCTGCTCGGCCAGCGCGCACAGCGGCTCGGGCAGGTCCCAGCCGGTGCTCTCCCCGCGGCGGATCCGCTGGGCCGCGGCCAGGTCGCTGGACCCGCGCAGCACCAGCGCGACGTCGAAGCCGTGCTCGCCGGCGGCCTCGCGGAGCACCGGCAGCATCTGCCGGATCAGGTCGCCGCGGCGCCCGGCCGCGCCGCCCCAGCCGGTGCCCAGCGCGGGCAGCCCCACCAGCCGCCGGGCCCGGCCGTGCACCGGCCGGTCCACCTCCCGCGCGGCGACGGCGGCCAGCGCCTCGCGGGCGCCGTCGAGCAGCCAGTCGAGGCCCCGGCCGTCGTCGTCGACGGTGTCGAGCAGCCACGCCTGCCGCGGGCCGGGACCGGGCACCGGCAGCACCCGCTCCGTGCCCGACCAGGCGAGGTCGACGCACACGCCCTGCTCGTCCTCGTCGGTCACCAGCCCGACGGGCAGCAGACGCCGCCAGCTCGCGGCGACGCGAAGCGTGCGCCCGGTGGGCACGAGGACGTCGTCGCAGGACAGGCGGGTGAGGTCGGCGCCGACCACGAACACGTGTCCGCTCACGCCCCGGGGCCTACCCCGGTGTGTCGCTCCAAGACCTCCGCAGGCCGGTCGCAAGAGCGCCCGGCGAGGGTCGCCGCCGTGACCGCCCGTCGCATCCTCCCGTCCGCCTGCCTGGCCGCTGTGCTGCTCCTGCCCGCCTGCTCCGCGGCGGTCACCGGCACCGCGAGCCCGGCCGTCCCGCCGCCGGCCGAGGCGCCCGGCCCACCGGCGCACCTCACCGAGGTGCTCGGGTTCGCCGACCTCGGTACCGACGCCGGAGCCAGGGGTGCGGCGGTGGGCCTGACCGCCGACGGCGGCAACGGCGTCCTCGTCTGGCTCGAGCGGGACCCCTCCGACGCGGCCGCGGGCTCGGTCCTGGTCGACGTCGGGCCGGTGACCGCCGAGGGCGGCGGGGAGGGTCCCCCGGTGAGCCCCGAGCCGGTCTGGTCGGTGGACGTGCCCGCGGTCTCCGGGCTGGTCGACGTGCAGACCACCGGCGATGCCGTCCTCGCGGTCGGCCAGGTGGCGCTGCCGGACGGCGGCACCGGCTGGGGGCTGGTGCGGGTGGACGCGAGCGGAGCGGCAGCCACCGTCGCCGTCGACTCACCCGAGCTGGCGGACAGCCGCACCCGCGCCGCCGTCGTCACCGAGGGCGGGGACACCCTGGTGCTCGCGCTGGGCGCCGCGGCGGAGGGCCCGCACCTGGTGGCGGTCGACGCCGGCGACGGCGCGGTGCTGCTGACCACCGCCGTCGCCGTGCCGGGTGCCACCACCGCGCTGGCCGCCGACGTCGCCGTCGCACCCGACGGGGACCTCGTGGTCGCGCTCGACGCCGACGTCGACGTCCGCGGGGCTCAGCCGCGGGCGATGCTCACCACCGTGGACGCCGGGTCGGCCGAGGCGCCCGGCGAGGCGTCCGACCTGGGCTCGGGCGCGGAGGCCAGCCGGGTCGGTGAGGTGGCCGTGGGCGGCGACGGCACCGCATGGGTGACGGTGGCCGGCTGGGACGCCGTGGACCCCGTGGACGCGACCTGGCGCCTGGTCGGCGTCTCCGGCGACGTCCTGCAGGAGATCGACCTGCCCGTCGGCGCGGTGCCGAACGGCGACCTCGCCGTCGACCCGGCCGGGGCGACCGCCTACCTGCCCGGGTACGTCACGGGCGCGCCGCACCTGTTCGTCGTCGACCTGGCCACCGGGCGGACCACGCCCGTGCGGCTGGCCGCCGACGGGCACGTGGCCGACGTGGCGATGGCCTCCGACGGCGCGACGGTGTGGGTCAGCGGATCGGCCGCCGACGGCCGGCCGGGGGTGTGGCTGGTCGGCTGACCTCAGGCGCCGCAGCCACCGGCCGAGCAGGCGCAGCCGCCGCACCCCAGCGGGCGGGCCGGCGCCGGGCGGTTGGCCACCGCGCGCAGCCCGGCGGCGGCCACGAGCAGCGGCACCGCGGCGAGGCCGGTGACCAGGGCGGCGACGACCGCGGCGACCTCGGCGGCCCGCCCGGTGCCCTGGGAGACCGCCGTGGCGGCCAGCAGGGCGCCGACCAGCCCGGCCCACACCAGCAGCGCCGTGCCGCCGCGGCGGGCGGCGCCCCGGCGGGCGAGCGCGACGCCGGCGCCGGCCAGCAGGAGCAGCGGAACGCCGAGCAGGAGCACCCAGCCGGTGGCGGCCGCCGACACCACCGCGACCGCGGCGGCGGCGAGCCCGGCGGCCACGGTCGCGGCACCGGCCGGCACCGACCCGGCCCGCAGCAGGGCTGCCCCGCGGCCGGCGGCGAGCAGGCCCAGGCCGGCCAGCAGCAGGCGGGCGCCGAGGTCGCCGGTGACGACGGCGACCACCGCGAGCACGACCAGCGCGACCCCGAGCGCCGCCCGCACCGGCCAGGCCCGGCGGGCCGTCTCCTGCTCGGTGCGGAGGGGGGTGCTGCGTGCCGTCGTCGCGTTGACCACGACGCCAGTGTCCCGCACCGGCCGGACGACCCGGCGGGGACACCCGGTCGAGGGGGGGGGGGGGGGGGGCGGCCGCGGGGGGGGGGGGCGGGGGGGGGGGGTGGGGGCGGGGGGGGGGGGGGGGGGGGGGGGGGGGGGTGCGGGTGGGGGGGGGTGTGGGGG